>NZ_BAEW01000014.1:0-40562 GCF_000246925.1 Peptoniphilus rhinitidis 1-13
TATAAGGCCCTGTGGTCAAGCGGTTAAGACACCACCCTTTCACGGTGGTATCCCGAGTTCGATTCTCGGCAGGGTCACCAGAATGGACGCATAGCTCAGTTGGGAGAGCATCTGCCTTACAAGCAGGAGGTCATAGGTTCGAGCCCTATTGTGTCCACCAAGAAATGGCCTGGTAGTTCAGTTGGTTAGAATGCCAGCCTGTCACGCTGGAGGTCGTCGGTTCGAACCCGATCCAGGTCGCCAATAAAAATTAGTAAGTATAAAAAATGCAACTAATTAAGCTGGTGTAGCTCAATTGGTAGAGCAACTGACTTGTAATCAGTAGGTTAGGGGTTCAAGTCCTCCCACCAGCTCCAATAAAACTTATGGGAAATCACATGGAGGAGTTCCCGAGTTGGCCAAAGGGGACGGACTGTAAATCCGTTAGCTTAGCTTTCAGTGGTTCAAATCCACTCTCCTCCACCAAATAACTTAATAAAATTATTTATGCGGATGTGGCTCAGTGGTAGAGCATCGCCTTGCCAAGGCGAGGGTCGCGAGTTCGAATCTCGTCATCCGCTCCATTTTTTTGTATCCTTAGCTCAGCTGGATAGAGCGTCTGGCTACGGACCAGAAGGTCGGGGGTTCGAATCCTCTAGGATACGCCAAGAAAAACTTGTAATGTTGAATTACAAGCTTTTTTGTTTTATGCAGAAGTGCTGGAATAGGCAGACAGGCATGTTTGAGGGGCATGTGCGAAGAATCGCGTGAGGGTTCAAGTCCCTCTTTCTGCACCAGATAAAAGAACTTAGATTTTTAGATTTCTAAGTTCTTTTTTTATAAGTTTTTAAGTTCAAATTCTAGAATTTTTTGAATTAAATATTTTTCGTTTTCAAATAAATGATTTTTATAATAGAGTATTAAAATCTGTGATGGGCTTTCTATTTTGCTTGCATTTTCAAGTATAAAGGGAAAGTCTTTTTTTAATGTATAGAAGCATTTATTTTTGTTGTCATAAAGAGCGTCTTCTGTGTTTATTTTTATATTAAAAATTTTGTCTATGTTTAGTGTGTATAGATTATTTGTTGAGAAATATTTTTTGTCGTAATTTGTTACTCCTTGTATTTCTAGTGTATTTTCTATCAAATTCATTTTTTTTATTAAAAATTTACAATCGAAAACTTTTAAGGATAAATTTTTTTCTAATTCAGAATTTATTTTTGAATCTAATAAAATTAAATTTTTTAAATTTGATATATTGTAATCAACTATTTTTAATAGTGATGTTTCCTTTCCTTCAACAAAATTTTTAAAAAGATTTTTTATTTTTATGCCTTTATAATTATTTTCTTCTATACTTTCTTTTAAGAAATAATCCAATAGACTTTTATTTGAATGAGAACTAAGATTAAATAAATAATTATATTTTTTTGAAACTTCTTGCAAGTCAATGAATTGGGTATTTATTTCTCTGTCGAAATAAAATTTTGATTTTGAATTTAAAAAGGGGAGGTCAAAATTTTTGCCACTGAAGGTCACAATTTCTTTATTTTCAAGTGAAGGAATAATATATTCTAATAATTTTTCTTCATCCTTTAGATTTTCTATATAAAAATTTTTTAATTCTTTACTATCTTTTTCAATTATTCCAATTGTTATTATAGTATCTTTTTCTTTTGAAAGTCCTGATGTTTCTATTTTCAAATAGTTTTTTGAAACTTTAGGGATTTTTGTCTTTAATACTTTCATAAATATCACCTTTATAAGTATATCATTTAAAAAAGATTAAAATTATTAGAAATACGAAAAATATAGTATAATGAATTAGAAAGTTTTTAAATTATTTTTATAGATATAAAAAGGAAGATATATGATTTACTTAGACAATTGTGCAACGACTAAACCTGATAAGGAAGTTGTTAAAGTTATGATGAAGGCTTTAACTGATGATTTTGCAAATCCTTCATCTCTTCATAGTTTTGGACTTAAAGTTGAAAAAGAAATTGACATTGCAAGAAAGAGTGCGGCAGACCTTATTGGTGCAAATGCTGATGAAATTTATTTTACATCTGGTGGTACAGAGAGCAACAATATTGCTGTACATGGTGCAATTTTGAAAAATAAAAGAATGGGAAAAAAGATAATTACGTCAAAGATAGAACACGCTTCTATTTACGACCAATTTAAACATTATAGAGATCTTGGATACGATGTGTGTTATCTTGATGTAGATGAATTTGGAAGAGTTGATATTGACAAGTTTAAAAGGGAATTAAATGATGACACTATTTTAGTTTCTTTAATTTATGTTCATAATGAACTTGGAACTATAAATAACGTCAAGGAAATTTTTGAAATTGTGAAATCTAAAAATAAAAATATTTTATGTCATGTTGATGGAGTTCAAGCTGTTGGGAAAATTCCTGTCAATGTAAGGGATTTAGGATGTGATACTCTTTCTTTTTCTTCACACAAAATTTATGGTCCAAAGGGAATGGGTGCTCTTTACAAAAAGCGTGATTTAAACATAGAAAGTCTTGTAATTGGTGGAGGGCAAGAGAAAGGTCTTAGATCTGGGACAGAAAATGTACCGGGTATATTGGGATTTGGAAAGGCTTGTGAACTTACTAATAGAGATTTGGAAAAAAGACTTGTTCATGCAAAAGAAATCAAAAAATATCTTTTAGAAAGACTTGATAAAAATTTAGATGATTATAAAATAAATACGCCTGAAAATTCTACAAATTTTATAATTTCTCTTTCTATTTTAGATATAAGAGCAGAAGTTCTCTTACATTATCTTGAGGGGGATGATATTTATATTTCTACGGCTTCTGCTTGTACATCAAATGGTACGCACAAGTCAAATACATTAGAGAAAATTGGTCTTTCTGATAAATATTCTGAGGGAACTATTAGAATTTGTACTTCTAAGGATACTACAAGGGAAGATATTGATATTTTTGTAGAAAAGCTTGTGAAATATGTAAATGAGATTAGAAAAATAATGAGATAGGTGATAGAATGAAGAAAGTTATGGCACTCTCACTTGGAGAGCTGGTCTTAAAAGGGAAAAATAGATACAAATTTGTAAATAAACTTGTAAAAGATATTAAGAGAAATTTAAGAGGAATTGATCATGGAAAAATTTTTCACAATATGGGCAAGGTATATGTTGAAGTTGTAAGTGACAATGAAGAAAAACTTATAAATAGATTAAAACATGTTTTTGGAATAGTTTATATTGCACCTTGTTATGTTGTAGAAACTGATTGGGAAAAAATAGAAGAAGCTGTTATAAAAGTTGTGGAGGAAACCTTAAAGGAAAATCCAAATTTTAAAACTTTTAAGGTAAAAACTACTAGAGGCGACAAATCTTTTCCACTTAATTCTATGGAAATTAGTGCCAAAATTGGTGGAATGGTGTTAAAGAACTTTGATGTAAAAGTTGATGTTCATGATCCTGATTTTTATGTTTACTGTGACTTAAAAAAGGATACTTATATCTATGTAGACAAAATTAAGGCTCATGGTGGTCTTCCTACTGGCACAAATGGGAGAGGATTACTTCTTTTATCTGGAGGAATTGATTCTCCAGTTGCAGGTTTTTTAATGGCAAAAAGAGGAGTTCTTGTGGATTGTTTGCATTTTCATTCTTATCCTTTTACATCTGAAAGGGCAGAAGAAAAAGTGAAAAAACTTGCAGAGGATATATCTAGCTTTTCTGATGACCTAACTTTCTATTCTGTAAATATTTTGGATATTCAAAAGGAAATAAACAAAAACTGTCCTGAAGATGAGATGACAATTATTTCACGAAGATTTATGATGAGAATTGCAGATGAAATTGCAAAAGACAATTATTATGACTGTATTATAACAGGAGAAAATCTTGGGCAAGTTGCATCACAAACTATTGATGGTTTGAAAGTAACTGATAATATTACTGATAAGATTGTGTTTAGACCTTTAATTGGTATGGATAAAATTAATATCATTGATATTGCAAAGGATATTGATACTTATGAAACTTCAATTCTTCCTTATGAGGATTGTTGTACAGTATTTTTGCCGAAGCATCCTTTGTTAACTCCTACTGTTGAAGGTATAGAAAAATCAGAAGAGCCACTTCAATGTGATAAACTTGTGGAAGAAGCTATAAGTAAAATGAGCATTACAAAAATAGGAGGAAGCGATGAAAAGAAAAAATAAAGGAGCTGCTGGCATAGCAATTATTGCTATTGTTGTTGTTCTTGTAATATTTTTTGGAGGACAGTGGAATAATTTAGTTAAACTTGATGAAGATGTTAACAGTGCTTGGGCACAAGTTGAAAACCAAGTAAAAAGACGTGCCGATTTAATACCTAATATAGTTGAAACTGTAAAAGGATATGCAAGTCATGAAAAAGAAACTTTTACAGAAATAACAAAGGCTCGTGCTGGAGTTTCTGAGGCAAAAAATCCAAAAGAACTTGCTGAAGCAAATGATGAGTTGACAGAAGCTATTCAAAAGCTCAATGTTGTTGTGGAAAATTATCCAGAATTAAAGGCAAATCAAAACTTTTTAGATTTGCAAGCTCAACTTGAAGGCACAGAAAATAGAATTGCAACTGAAAGAATGAGATATAATAAAACAGTAGAAACTTACAATCAAAAAGTGAGAAGATTTCCAACAAATATAATTGCAAAAATTTTGGGATTCGAAAAGAGAGATTATTTTGAAGTTTCAGAAAAAGACAAAGAGGTACCAGAAGTTAAATTTTAGGAGATAAATATGAAAAAGAGAATTGCCTGTATATTTTTTGTATTTACTCTCATCTTAAATGTTTATGCAGCCTTTGATAAAAATAATATGTCTTACAATGTCTATGATGAAACTAATACACTTAGTCAAGAAACAATAGATTATTTAAATAAGACTACCTATGATCTTAAAAAGAAAACAGGTGGAGAGATTGCTGTTGTTATTGTAAATAATTTGGAAGATTTATCTTTGGAAGAATATGCCACAAAGATTTTTAATGATATAAAAATTGGAGATAAGGATAAGGACAATGGAGTCTTAATATTAATTGCACTCTTAGATGACGAAAATAGATTTGTTAAAATTGAGCCAGGTTATGGTGCGGAAGGCTTTATACCAGATGCTTATGCTTCAAGAATTATAAGGACAATGGGCAAAGTTGTATCAGAAAATGAAGATGATAAACCTTTTGAAAAGTCAACTTTAGAAGGATATGCTCAGATAATAAAATTATATGAGAAGGAATATAATGTAGACATTGTGGCAAGAGAGCCACAAGAAAAAATTGATTATTCTAAGGATTATGATGAAGACCCTTTTGCTTCAATTGTAAGAATTATTATAATTATTTTTATAATTTCATTAATTTTTAGAAATTCCTCAGGAGGGTCTGGCAGAGGTGGTCCAGGAGGCAGAAGACGAAGACCAGTAATATATTGGGGACCTGGTACCTTTGGAGGTTTCGGCGGATCTGGTGGCTTTGGTGGTTCATCAGGTGGATTTGGTGGATTCGGCGGTGGAGGTTCGTCTGGTGGCGGAGGTGCTAGTGGACGAATCTAATTCAAAAGATGAGAGAAAAAGTTCCAATTAAAAAAATTTGATGTAAAGAATAAAGTAATAGAGAATGCCTTCCCATGATATTTACAATGTTGTGGGAGGCTTCTTTTTTTGTAAATTTTACAAAATTATAGAGAAAGTACCCTATGTAGAATAAAAAGATCCAAGGAATTATTGGGAAATAATCTCCAGAAGAAAAATTTTCATTTGGAAATCCAAAAATAAAAAGATTTAGGTCGTAAATAGATTTAGGGAGAACAATTTTTCCAAATAAAATATTTCTTTGATAAATATTTTTTGTAACTAAAAATAATAATGAATTAAAAATAAGTCCAAGTTTTGGATTTATTTTTTTTATGAAATTTTTTAATAAATTATGAATCAATGTAACAAGAGCAAAGAAATGAATTACTCCAAAATAAACAGTATTTTCTTTTGAAAAAATATAAGATCCAGTGGTTATTAAAAGAGAAATACTTGTTAAAATTAAAGTTTTCTTTTTAAAATTATTTGAGAAATTTGTGCAATATCCAGAAATTAAAATAAAGGATATGCAGATAAATTGTTGATAATAATAAAAATTATAGGAAAAATCAAACCCATAAAAATTTTCAAGATCAAATAAACTGTGAAAAATTATCATATTTATAATAGTGAAGCCACGCAAAAAGTCAATGGCATTGTATCTTTTCTCAATAATATTCATTTAACACCTCAAAGAGATTATAACATTATAAAAATTTTTAAGTAAATATTTTATTGGATTTATTAAAATTAGTTTTTTAAAAATATTTACATATAATTAATAAGATAAATACATTATACTATTGACATTAATATCTTTAACGCTTATACTCTAATGAGTTTAATAATTTAAGTAATTTATTTAATATTATAGGTGATATAGTGGACATTGGAAATAAGATAAAAGAGATGAGAATTGAAAAGGGTCTTACTCAAGAAGAACTGGCTGATAGGTCGGAACTCACAAAGGGATTTATTTCTCAAATTGAAAGAGATTTGACATCGCCATCTGTGGATTCTCTTTTGGATATTTTAGAGGCACTGGGAACAGAGCCCTCGCATTTTTTTAAAAGAAATGAAAATGAAAAAATAATTTTTAGAGATGAAGATTATTTTGAAAACATAAATGAAGAGTTTGGATATACTTTAGATTGGGTAGTGCCAAATGCACAAAAAAATGAAATTGAACCAATGCTTATAAAAATAAATCCTGGTGGCTCTTCTAAAGAAATTCAGCCTTATGAGGGAGAAGAATTTGGATATATTTTAAAGGGAAATATTGTTTTAGTAATGGGAAATGAAGAGCATAAAGTTAAAAAAGGAGAAACCTTTTATTTTAGGGCGAAAAGTTCTCATTATTTAAAAAATGAAGGTAAAAGTGTAGCAGAGGTTTTGTGGATATCATCTCCACCAAATTTTTAGGCGGTGAATTATGGAAAATTATGTAATTGAACTTAAAAATATTACCAAAAGTTTTGGTGACAATGTAATTTTAAAAAATTTTGATTTTAAGGTTAAAAAAAATGAATTTTTGACAATTTTGGGACCGAGCGGTTGTGGGAAAACCACAATTTTAAGGCTTATTGGTGGTTTTGAAGAGCCAGATGAAGGCGAGATTCTCTTCAATGGAGAAGATATTACAAATAAAGAACCTTATGAGAGAAAAATTAATACAGTTTTCCAAAAATACGCTCTTTTTCCTCATATGAATGTTTACAAAAATATTGCCTTTGGTCTTAATATAAAAAAAATGGAGAAAAATGTAATAAAAGAAAAAGTTAGTGAAGTTTTAAAACTTGTAAATTTAGAAGGTTTTGAAAATAGAGAAATTGAATCTTTATCAGGTGGACAACAACAAAGAATTGCCATTGCGAGAGCTCTTGTAAATGAACCAGAAGTACTTTTACTTGATGAACCACTTGGAGCACTTGATTTAAAATTAAGACAAGCTATGCAAATTGAGTTAAAGAAAATTCAAAAAAGTGTTGGTATAACTTTTATTTATGTTACTCATGATCAAGAAGAGGCACTTTCTATGAGCGATACTGTTGTTGTCTTAAATAATGGCGAAATTCAGCAAATGGACAGTCCTATTAATATTTACAACGAGCCAAAAAATGCTTTTGTTGCAGATTTTATTGGAGAGTCAAATATTATTAAGGCAAAAATGCTAGAAGATTATAAGGTAAGATTTTTGGATTATGATTTTCCTTGTGTCGACAGTGGTTTTAATAAAATGGAAAATGTTGAAGTTGTTGTAAGACCAGAAGATGTGCTTTTAGTTGATGATGGTTTCCAAGTTGGAGGGATTGTTACAAGTCTTGTATTTAAAGGCGTTCACTATGAAATGACTGTCGATGTAGATGGATACAGTATGCTTGTGCAGTCAACTGAAAAGAAAGAAGTTGGGGAAAAGATTGGAATAGTTATAAAGCCAGATCTTATTCACGTAATGAGGTTGATATGAAAAAATTTTCGCTTATATATTTATTTTGGGGAATAGTCTTCATTGTTCTCCCACTATTTTTAATACTTTTTCACTCATTAAGTGCAAATAGTGATTTGTCTAATTTCGTATTTACACTTGATAATTTTTCAAGATTTTTTGAACCACTTTATGTAAAAATTTTAATTACATCAATTGTTCTTGCGGCACTTTCAACTATTCTTTGCCTTATAATAGGATATCCTGTTGCATATATTATTTCAAAAATGAAAGATAAAGTTAGAAATAATATGATTTTAATTTTTATAATTCCAATGTGGATGAATTTTCTTCTTAGGACTTATGCATGGCTAACTCTTCTTGGTAACAAGGGGCTTATAAATAAATTTATCGCACATTTTGGGCTTGGACCATGGGATTTGATGTACAATTCAAAGGCAATTATGATAGGTATGGTTTATAACTTTTTGCCCTTTATGGTTCTTCCAATTTATACGGCACTTTTGAAAATGGATAAAAAATTAATTGAAGCTGCAAAAGACCTTGGGGCAAATGATTTTGGAGTTTTTGTAAAAGTTATTTTGCCTCTATCACTGCCGGGAATTTATACAGGGATAACAATGGTTTTTATACCAGCAATTTCTACTTTTGTTGTCCCAAACCTACTTGGAGGCAATAATTTTTATTTAATAGGAAATTTAATTGAAAAGCAGTTTACTTTTACAGGAGATTGGGGATTTGGGTCTGCGATTTCCATGGTTTTAATAATCATAATGCTTTTAATTTTATTGTTGCCAAAATTATTTAATAGAAAAATAAAAACTAGAGATGCAATTGGAGGAGGATTGTCTTGAAAAAAATAATTGATAAAATTTATTTGTTTTTAATATTTTTATTCTTGTATGCTCCTATAATAATACTTGTAGTATTTAGTTTTAATAATTCAAAACTAAGAGGTTCTTGGGCAGGATTTACTCTAAAATGGTATAGGAATTTATTTAGTGACCCAAAGATTTTATCATCACTTTGGACAACATTAATTGTGGCGATAATTGCAACTATAATATCAACTGTTGTGGGAACAATTTCTGCAATTGCAATAAATGAACTTCGTGGAGTTAAAAAAGACATTATATTAAATATAAATTATTTGCCAGTAATTAATCCTGATATAGTTACAGCAGTTGCATTGATGGGGCTATTTGGACTATTAAATATAAAAATGGGCTACACTACAATGATACTTTCACACATAGTATTTTGTATTCCCTATGTTATTTTGTCAATTCTTCCAAAGTTAAGTCAGCTTCAAAAAAATACAGTTGAAGCAGCACTTGACCTTGGAGCTACTCCTACTTATGCGATACTACATGTAGTGATACCACAAATTAAGCCAGCTATATTAATAGGCGCACTCATGGCTTTTACACTATCCATTGACGATTTTGTAATTTCTTTTTTCAATACAGGACAGGGAGTTTCAAATTTATCTATTACAATTTATTCAATGGCAAGAAAGGGAATAAATCCTGCGATAAATGCTGTTTCAACATTAATGTTAATTGCACTTTTAATTCTTCTTGTGATAATAAATAAGAGAAGTGAAAAAAATAGAAAACTTGAGGTGATTTTATGAAAAAAATAGTTTTAGTATTGTCTTTACTTATGGTTTTTACTTTGACAGCTTGTGGAAAAGAGGAACCTAAAGAAGAGATAAGCGTTTATAATTGGGGAGAGTACATAGACCCATCAATTTTGAAAGATTTTCAAAAGGAAACTGGGATAAAAGTAAATTATGATACTTATGCGTCAAATGAAGATTTGTATATAAAACTTACTCAATCACAAGACAAATACGATGTAGTAGTGCCAAGTGATTACATGATTGAAAGACTTATAAAAGAAGATTTGATAAGAGAAATTAATTTTGAAAATATAAAAAATTTTGATGGAGTAGAAGACAAATTAAAAAATCCTACATTTGATCCTGAAAATAAATATTCAGTTCCATATTTTTGGGGAACAGTTGGAATTGTCTACAACAAAGCTGAAGTTAAAGATAAGGTTGACTCCTGGGATATTTTGTGGGATAAAAAGTATAAAGATCAAATCATTATGTATAATTCACAAAGAGATACAATAGGAGTTGCACTTAAAAGACTTGGATATTCTCTTAACTCTACAAATGAGAAAGAATTAGAAGAAGCAAAAAAATCTTTAATAGAACAAAAACCACTTGTTTATGCTTATTTAGATGACGATGGACGTGATGTAATAGTGCAAGGAGATGCCAATTTATCTGTCATGTACTCAGGAGATGCACTACTTATGATGGATCAAAATGAAGATTTAGATTATGTAATTCCAAAAGAAGGATCAAATATTTGGTACGATTCTATGGTGATTCCAAAAAATGCAAAGAATGTTTCTGGAGCAGAAAAATTTATAGATTATATGTTAAGACCAGAAGTGCAAGCCAAAAATGCGGAGTATTGTGTCGGATATACTTCACCAGTTAAAGGTGTAAAAGAACTTTTACCTGATGAAATAAAAAATTCAAAGGTAGCTTATCCAGATATAGAAAAACTTCCACCACTAGAATCCTTTAGAGATCTTGGTGATTTTATAAAAGTTTATGATAGACTTTGGACAGAAATAAATGCTTCCAATCTTTAATATGCTAATAAATTTGTTTATTTTAAAACCTTCATGTGATATCATATAGTATAAGCGAAATGTTTTCATAATGGAGGTTTAAAATGAACGAGAGAATAAAAAAGCTTGTGATATTTGCAGTTTTCTTAGTAGTACTTATTTTAGCTTCTCTAACTGCTTTTTTTAGTAAGTCTCTTTTGTGGCCAAATTCAAATGTAAATAGAGAATTTGATGGAATTATATTTAATGATTCTGATGGTGTAGAAAATCTTCAAATTGCAAGATCTGTGTCAAATGATAGAGGAGAAAAACTTATAAAATATGATATAAAATTTAATTACACAGGTGAAGATTCAACTGCAAGAATAATGGGCACACCCGCGAGACAAATCTTTTTTAGAGAAGGAGCTACTTACAGGAAATCTAAAGTAAAATTAAAAGGGGACTTTGATAAAATAAATAAATCTCTTTTTGAAGAAAAATTAAAATTAAAAGTTAAAGATTTTTATAATAAGACAGAAAACAAAGAATTTTCTGCAGTAAGTGAAGTAAAAATGGATCTTTCAGAAAAAGTTGGGGAATATGAATTTCAAATTTATTATGATCCAAATCCACTTTATTTTTCAGGCGGTCAAAAAGTTGAAGATGCCTCAGTATTTGTAACTAATGCAAAAGTAGAAAATTGGACTGAAAGCACAAAAACTACTGACAGTGTAAAAGAGGCTTATACAAATTCAGGATATTATATAAACAAATTAGAACTTATAAATCAAAAATTAATAAATAAAATTTCACTTTTAAATACAATGAGTACAGTTGTATTTTTAATACTAACACTTGGTGTAATAGCTCTTATTTGGTTTGACAAGGGGAGTTTTCCAATTTATTTAGGTGCTTTATTTATAATGATTCCAACATTTTATAGATTTATAGACAAGGGAACTAGTAATTTAGGAATTTTAATAATGTATCCAATTTTGGGATGTATTGCATCAATTGCAGCTAGATTTATGTCATCTGAAGAAGAAAAAACTTTTGGAAAAAATGAGATGAAACAATCTATTGCTTTTTTGTTAATTTATTTTGTAATTTCAGTAGTATTATTTATGATACCTAGAGTCTTTGTAGGTTGATTTAAAATTGAATTTAATTAAGAAAAGCTCAACTATTTTGTTGAGTTTTTTTTACTTTTATACGAAAAAAATTTACTTAATTGAAATAAATATTGTAATAATATATAATTTAATTAAATAATAATAGGAGGATTTATTTATGAAGAAAAAATTTACTTTACTTTTTTCAGTGTTATTAATTTCAATAACACTTGTTGCTTGTGGAGGGGGAAACAAAAAAGATAATAATGCTACAAACGATACCAAAAAAGAAACTACTGAAGAAGCTAAAACAACAGATCTAAATATTGGATTTGTAACTGATGAAGGCGGAGTTAATGACCAATCCTTTAACCAAGGTGTTTGGGAAGGACTTCAAAAGGCAAAAAAAGAAATGGGAGTAAGTGCTGATTACATTGAATCAAAAGACACAAAAGATTATACTCCAAACCTAGAAACTTTTGCAGATCAAGAAAAGAATTTAATTATTGGTGCAGGATTTAAAATGGGTGGAGCAATTGCTGAAGCTGCAGCTATGTATCCTGAAACAAATTATGCAATAGTTGATGTTGATGTAACTGTCGATAAAGATGGAAACAAAGTAGAAGCACCATCTAATTTACTTGGAATAATGTTTAGATCACAAGAGCCATCTTTCTTAGTAGGATATATTGCTGGAATGACTACTGAAACTAACAAAGTTGGATTTGTTGGTGGACAAGAAGGAAATATTATTTGGGGATTTGAATATGGATATAAAGCTGGTGTTGACTATGCAGCGAAAGAAAAGGGAACTGAAATAGAAGTTTTAAGTCAATATGTTGGAAACTTTTCCGATGCACAAAAGGGCAAATCAATTACTTCAACAATGTATCAAAATGGTGCTGATGTAGTATTTCACGCAGCTGGTGGAGCAGGAGAAGGCGTAATAGAAGCTGCAAAAGAAGCTGATAAATGGGTAATTGGTGTTGACAGAGATCAAAGCGACAGAGCTCCTGAAAATGTATTGACATCTGCAATGAAAAATGGAGATGTTGCTGTTTACCAAGTAGTAGAAGAAATGAAAGAAGGAAAATTTGAAGGTGGAAAGACTATTGAATTTGGTCTTGCTGATAGTGGAGCAGTAGGTATTGCACCAACTTCAGATAAAAATGTTGCACCAGAAATCTTAAAAAATGTGGATGAAATTTCTAAAAAAATAGTTTCTGGTGAAATTAAAGTTCCTTACAATGAAGAAACTTACAACGAATATAAATAATAAATATTAAAGTCATCTCAATGAGTCATCTCATAAGAGGTGACTTTTTATTTTAAATTATTTCAAAATTTATTAAATCTTTGATATAATTTATTTAATAATGAAAAGGAGCGTTCATCTTGGAAATTGATAAAAAAGATTTAGTCGTTTGCATGGAAAGTATTACAAAAAAATTTGGAGATTTTGTTGCAAACGATGGAATTGATCTTGATATAAAGAAAGGAGAGATTCACTCCCTTCTTGGAGAAAATGGAGCTGGCAAAACTACTCTTATGAATATGCTTTATGGTATGAGTTCTCCAACTTCAGGTGATATTTATATAAATAATGAAAAAAAAGAGTTTAAAGACCCAAATGATGCAATAGAAGCAGGTCTTGGAATGGTTCACCAACATTTTATGCTTATAGAGCCCTTTACTGTTGTAGAAAATATTGTTCTTGGAATGGAACCAATGAATGGAGTAAAAGTAGACATAAAAAAAGCGAGAGAAGATGTTATAGAACTTTCCAATAGATATGGTTTTAAGATTGATCCAGATGCAAAAATACAGGATATTTCAGTGGGGACGCAGCAAAAAGTTGAAATTTTAAAGGTACTTTATAGAGGAGCAGATATTTTAATTTTTGATGAACCTACTGCAGTTTTAACTCCACAAGAGATAACAGAGCTAATGGAAATAATAAAAAATCTTGCCAAAGAAGGAAAATCAATTATAATTATCACTCACAAGTTAAAAGAAATAAAAAAAGTTGCAAATAGATGCACAATTATTAGGCGTGGTAAAAAGATTGATACGGTAAATGTTTCAGAAGTTACTGAATCAGAACTTGCAGAGATGATGGTGGGAAGATCAGTCCATTTAGATGTCAACAAAAAGGACGTAAAATCAGGAGAAACTATTTTAAGAATCGAAAAATTATGTGCAAAAGATTTTAGGAATGTAAAGAAATTAGATGATCTTAATTTAGATGTCAAGGCTGGGGAAATTCATGGAATTGCTGGTGTAGATGGAAATGGTCAATCTGAACTTATTGAAATCATCACTGGGTTAAAAAAGGCAGAAAGTGGTTCTGTAATTTTCAAAGGAGACGAAATTTTAAATAAAAGTCCAAGAGAAATAATTGAAAAGGGATTAAATTCGATTCCAGAAGATAGACAACTTCGCGGATTAGTTTTAGATTTTACAGTTTCTGAAAATATGATTTTAAAAAATTATTATAAAGAAAAATTTTCTGAAAAAGGAATTTTAAATTTTAAAAACATAGAAGAAAATGCCACAAGACTTGAAGATGATTATGATATTAGACCTAGAAATATAAATCAATTTGCAGGAGAATTATCTGGTGGAAATCAACAAAAAGTAATTTTGGCAAGAGAAATTTCTGGAGATCCAGATCTTTTGATTGCGGCACAACCTACAAGAGGTCTTGATGTTGGAGCAATTGAATATATTAGGAATTTTTTAATAAATCAAAGAGATAGAGGAAAGGCAGTTCTTTTAATTTCCTTTGAGCTTGATGAGATTATGGCACTTTCTGATAGAATTTCTGTTATTTACAACGGAAAGATTTTAAAGACATTTGATGCAGATAAAACTAATGAAAAAGAGATAGGGCTTTATATGGCAGGAGGTAAAAATGAAGAGAAATAGATTTTTATATACAATGCTTGCCATTATTTTGGGGATAATAATTGGCTCTATAATACTTTTAATAAGTGGAACAAGTCCAATGGAAGCATACAAAGTTATTTTTGTTGGGGCTTTTGGAAAGCCTAAATATATCTCATGGACTATTGTTAAATCAGTACCACTTATTTTAACAGGTCTTTCCGTAGCTTTTGCATTTAATACAGGACTTTTTAATATAGGAGCAGAGGGGCAATATATTGTAGGTTCTATTGGAGCATTGGTTGTAGGTTTACTTTTAGATTTGCCACCAGTTATACATGGAATAGTTGCACTTCTTGCAGGAGCTTTATGTGGATATATTTGGGGAGCACTTGTTGGGATTTTGAAAGCAAAGTTTGATGTAAATGAAGTTATTTCGTCTATAATGATGAATTGGATAGCCTTTTATTTTAGCAACTATTTGTTAAGCTTTCCGCTAATTAGAAATATCGAATCAGATAACTCTTATTCAATAAAAGAAAGTGCCAGCATAAAAATTGCAGGAGCGTGGAAAACAAGCAAAAGTGGAAGGGCTTATTTAGCACAAAATAAATTTTTGAGAGATATTTTAAATCCACCTGTAAATTTTGGAATAATAATAGCAATTATAGCTGCAATTGTAATTTGGTATATATTAAAGAAAACTACTTTAGGCTATGAACTCCGAGCAGTTGGTTTTAATGAAAAAGCTGCAGAATATGGGGGAATAAATATAAATAAATCTATTGTAAAATCTATGGGAATAGCAGGAATATTATCAGGGCTTGCAGGGGCAATTACAGTTCTTGGAGTATCTGGAAATATAGGAATGATGGCAGCACAAGAAGGATATGGGTTTGATGGAATGGCAGTTGCACTAATAGCAGGAAATAATCCCTTGGGAACCATTCCAGCAGCAATTCTCTATGCAGGATTAACTTATGGTGGAGGAAAGCTTACTACAATTGGAACTTATTCAGAAATAGTAAACATAATTGTTGGAATAATGATTTTATTTATAGCTATGCCAAAACTTTTGGATATGATTAGATTTTTCTTTAAAAAGTGGTCAAATAAAGATTCAGATAAAATAAGAAAAGGAGGAGCAAATGAATAGTTCACTTTTAAGTTTAGCAAGTATTTTATCTATTACACTTTTATATTCAGCGCCTCTAATATACACAGCACTTGGAGGAATTTTATCTGAAAATGCAGGAGTTGTAAATATTGGACTTGAAGGTATGATGTCCATAGGTGCAGTAGTAGGTTCTATTGTTGGTTACTATGTTGGAAATCCTTGGATTGCGTTTGTATGTGGTGGACTTGGAGGAATGTTAATTGCACTTCTTCATGCAGTTGCAACAATAAATTTTGCAGCTGACCATGTGGTAAGTGGTATTGCAATAAATTTAATTGGACCAGGACTTTCAATCTTTCTTTGCAGATTATTTTTTGATGGAGCGGCTATGTCCAAATCAATTCCTTACGAAAATAAGCTTCCAATTTTATTTGGGAAAATATTTAAAGGATCAGGTAGTTCCAGCGGATTTGCAAGATTTTTAGATATTGTTTTTTCACAGTATGCATCAGTTTATTTAGCTTTTATTCTTGTATTAATAGTTTATTTTGTTTTATATAAAACAAAGTTTGGACTTAGAATAAGAGCAGTTGGAGAATATCCAAAGGCAGCAGAAACTCTAGGAGTAGATGCTTATAAAATAAAATATATTTGTGTTTTAGCATCAGGTTTTTTCGCAGGTCTTGGAGGAGCGTCAATGTCCCTTGCAGTAGTTTCAAATTACAGAGAAACATTAATTTCAGGACAGGGATTTATTGCCCTTGCTGCAGTAATTTTTGGAGGATGGAAACCACAAGGAGCTATGCTTGCTTGTTTACTTTTTGGATTTGCACAGGGACTTTCAGTTTTTCTTGGTTCAAGAGGAATAAATATTGACACAAATTTGCTTTCAATGATACCTTATGTTATCACCCTTGTGGTATTGATATTATTTGTTAAAGGATCAAGAGCTCCATCATCTGATGGAATTCCTTATGAAAGAAATAAATAAAATGAAAACAATAAGAAATCTTACGTAAAGGCGTGAGATTTTTTTATTATGTAAAATTAAAATTTATAATCTATAATTTATAATTTATGGAAATTTTCTAAATGAATAATTTTTATAGATTAATCATGAAATTTAAAATAATAAGTCTTAATTTAAAAATTTATGGAAAATAATTTTGTTAAAAGTTTATACAAAATAGAGATTGGGAAAGATTTCCTCCTGTCAAATTTTTAAGTAGAATCATATACTTTAATTAAATTTAGTGTTATAATTATAACAAAGGTTAAAAAAATAGGCTTAGGCCAAATAAGGGGTGAAGTTTTATGAGTTCAAGAAATCTCACTTTTTCAGTAGGTGGAGTTCATATGGACGAGCACAAAACTTTGACTGAGAAAATTGCAATTGAAAGGATGCCAAGTCCTAAGATTTGCTACATACCTATGTCACAACATATTGGAGCACCTTGCTCACCTGTTGTTTCGAAGGGAGATTCTGTCAAAGTTGGACAAATTGTGGGAAATTCTGATGCTTACATATCAGCAGCTATACATTCATCTGTATCAGGTACAGTGAAAGAAATTAAAAAAATGTACACTGCTGATGGAAGGTATTGCGATTGTGTAGTTATTGAAAACGATGGCAAAGATGAAATCACAAGTGATTTAAAAGATTTTAAAGATTATAAGGATCATCCTATTGACGATTTAATTCCTTTTATTAAAGAAAAGGGGATTGTCGGAATGGGGGGAGCTGGTTTTCCTCTTCACGCTAAGTTAAAAGGTGAAGATCCAGTTCTTGATGAATGTATAATAAATGGTGCAGAATGTGAACCATTCTTAACTTGCGACCACAGGATTATGCTTGAAAAAACTGAAGAAATATTAGAAGGTTTAGATATTTTTTCACATTTTTATAATAGAGAATCTTCTTACATGGCAATTGAAGAAAATAAACCTGATGCAATTGCAAAGATGGAAGAAGTAATTGCAAAAAATCCTAACTGGAAGCATTTAAAAGTTGTTGGATGTCAAACTAAATATCCACAAGGTGATTCAAAAAGACTTTCTGAAGCTGTTGTTGGAAGAATTGTTCCACAAAATGGAGTAACAAATGATGTTGGAGTTTTTCTTACTAATGTAGGTACAACTCTTGCGTTTTATGAAGCAGTTATAGAAGGAAAGCCTTCTTATGAGAGAGTAATAACAGTTAGTGGTTCTGGTATTAATGAGCCAAAAAATATTTTAGTTAAAGTTGGAACTCCTGTTGGAGATATTTTAGATTTCTGTGGAGGAGTAAAAGAAAACTTTAAAGAAATTATATGTGGTGGTCCTATGACTGGTAAATCAGTCTTTAGTTTAGATGCACCAATTACAAAAACAACTTCTGGTATTTTAGTTTTTACTGAAGAAGAAGTTACTGAAAGAATTGAATCTCCATGTATTAGATGTTCAAGATGTGTAGATCATTGTCCTGCAAATATTAATCCAACTGATATTAATCATGCAATTTTAAAAGGAAATGTAGATTTATGCATGAATCTTCATGCTGATCAATGTATGGAATGTGGAATATGTTCCTTTGTTTGTCCAGCAAAAAGACATCTAAGCGCATCTGTAAAATTAGCCAAACGTGAAATTAGAGCTAATCAAAAGAAATAGGAGGGATCAATTTTGGAAAATAATAAAATAAATAAAGATCCGATGACAAAAAACGAAGCTCGTTTTGTTTCACTTGCTCCGCACATTAGATCAAATGATTCTGTAAAAAAGATTATGCTTGATGTAATTATTGCACTTATTCCTGCAATGATAGCTTCGGTGTATTTTTTTGGAATGAGATCTATTGCACTTATTGCAACTTGTGTAATATCTTCTGTTTTAACTGAATATATTACGCAAAAGGCACTAAAAAAGACTATTCAAGTAAAAGATTTATCTTCAGTTGTAACTGGAATTTTAATTGCACTAAATATGCCACAATCTTTTCCACTTTGGATGGCTGCTTTCGGATCAGTTTTTGCGATATTAATTGTTAAAGAGTGTTTTGGTGGTATAGGATTTAACTTTATGAATCCAGCACTTGCTGCAAGACTTGTATTAATGGCCTCTTGGCCAAAACAAATCACTGATTATGTTTCACCTGACGTTTTAAAAGGTAGTGTAGATGCAGTTTCATCTGCTACACCTCTTCAAATTATTTCTAGTGGAGATTTGACTAATCTTCCTGCATTGAAAGATATGTTTATAGGAAATATTGGAGGAGTAATTGGAGAAACTTCTGCAATTGCACTTTTAATTGGATTTGTATACTTAGTAATTAGAAAAGTTATTTCTTGGGAAATACCTGTAATATATGTAGCTACAACAGCTGTTTTTTTAATAATATTTGGTATTCCTGCAAACCTTGTTCCTTATGAACTTTTAGCAGGTGGATTACTTCTTGGTGCTATTTTTATGGCAACAGATTATACAACAAATCCTATCAATAAAAAAGGAAGACTTATTTTTGCGATTGGATGTGGGCTTCTTACTGCTCTTATAAGAGTAAAAGCATCACTTCCAGAAGGAGTTTCCTATGCAATATGTCTTATGAATCTTGCAACACCGTTAATTGATAAACTTACAGTTACAAGTGCATACGGGGAGGCGAAGTAAATGAAAGAACCAGTAAAATTTGGGATTATACTATTAGTTTTCTGTGCTATATCTGCAGGACTTTTGGCAGTTGTAAATAGTTTTACTGCTCCAGTAATTGCAGAAGCCGAACTAAAGAACACGCTTGCATCCTATGAAGTTATTTTTGGTGATAATGCAGATAGCTTTGAAGAATATGATGAAGCTAAATTAAAAGATATAAAAGAAAATTATCCAAATATTGAAAAAATATTTGTTGCCAAAAAAGATGGCAATGTAGTTGGTTATGGTGTAAATGTAAAATCAAATGGATATGGCGGAGCGATGACAAATGCTCTTGGATTCTTACTTGATGGCGATAAAATTGCTGGATTTAGAAATATATCTAATGGAGAAACAAGTGGATTTGGTAGCAGAATAACAACTGACGAATATTATCCTTCTTACGAAGGAAAATCTGCAGCAAGTCCTCTAAAATTATCAAAAGATCCAAAAGCAGAAGATGAAGTTATGTGGCTTACATCAGCAACAATTTCATCTAAAGGAGCTTTAGCAGGTTCTAATGATGCCATAAAAGTTTATAATGAAGTTCTAAAGAATGAATAAGGAGGCTTAAATGAAATTATCTAGAGTTTTTTTAGACGGTGCTTTTAAAAACAATCCCGTGTTCATTCAACTTATAGGGCTTTGTTCAACACTGGCTATTACAAATAGTTTGACAAATTCATTGGCAATGGGTATAGCAGTTACTTTTGTACTTATAATGAGTAATACAGTAGTATCTGCACTTAGAAAGATAATACCTGATAAAATAAGAATTCCTTGTTTTATTGTAGTAATTGCCACTTTCGTAACATTAGTACAAATGATACTTCAAGCTTATTCACCATCAATTTATGCAGCACTTGGTATTTTCTTACCACTTATAGTAGTTAACTGTTGTATATTAGGTGAAGCAGAAGGTTTTGCTTATAAAAATGCATTAATTCCATCAATTGTAGACGGAATTGGAACAGGAGTTGGATATACTATTGCTGTACTTGCAATGGGTCTTGTTCGTGAATTCTTTGGATATGGAACATTATTTGAAAAACAAATTTTACCAGAATCCTATCCAGGAATTGGAATTATGGGAGCACCAGCAGGCGCTTTCATACTTCTTGGATTTTTGATAGCAGGATTTAAATTATTGCTTAATAGGAGGGCAGACTGATGTTAGAAAGTATTATTACAATTTTAATTTCGACAATACTTGTAAATAACTATGTATTTGCTCAATTCTTGGGGATTTGTCCTTTTCTTGGAGTATCATCAAAGACAGAAACAGCTCTTGGAATGGGAGTAGCAGTAACTTTTGTAGTTGTACTTGCGTCTGCTATAACTTGGCTAATTCAAAGATTTGTATTGGATAAATTTGGACTTGAGTATTTACAAACAATTGCATTTATACTTGTAATTGCATCATTAGTACAATTCGTAGAAATGTTTATAAAGAAGTCATCACCTTCACTTTATCAAGCAATGGGTGTATATCTTCCACTTATTACAACAAACTGTGTTGTACTTGGCGTAACAGTTTTAAATGTTCAAAATGGATATAACTTAATAGAAACAATATTTAGTGGATTTGGAGCTTCAGTAGGTTTTACACTTGCGCTAGTATTAATTGCAGCACTAAGAGAAAAATTAATGCTTGCAGATGTACCTAAAGCACTTCAAGGAGTTCCCATTGCACTTGTGAGTGCGGGTTTAATGGCCATAGCATTCTCAGGTTTCGGCGGATTGGTATAGGAGGTAATTATGGAAATGAGTACAGTACTTACCCCAGTTTTGTTTTTAGGAATTGCAGGAGCTTTTTTTGGAGTAATTCTTTCAATAGCATCTAAAGTATTTTATGTAGAAGTAGACCCTAAAGTTGCAGAAGTAAGAGATTCTCTTCCAGGGGCAAACTGTGGAGCTTGTGGATTTCCTGGATGTGATGGACTTGCAGAAGCAATTGCAAGTGGAAAGGCACCAGTAAATGGCTGTGTAATTGGTGGAGCAGAAACTGCTGAAAAAGTCAGCCAAGTAATGGGAGTCAATGCAGAAAATGTAGAGAGAAATATAGCAGTAGTTCTTTGTCAAGGAGATTGTGACAAGGCAAAAAATAAATATGAATATAATGACTTAAAAGATTGTAGACTTATATCTGACTATCAACAAGGTGCAAAAGCTTGTACCTATGGGTGCTGTGGAGGAGGCACTTGTGTAAGTGTTTGTGAATTTGACGCAATTCATATGGTAAATGGAGTAGCAGTAGTGGATAAAGAAAAATGTGTTGCTTGCATGAAATGTATCAACATTTGTCCTAAGAAAATTATTTCACTTAGACCATATAAATCTAAAACAGTTGTAAAATGTAAATCTTTTGATCCAGGAAAAGTTGTTAGAAGCAACTGCTCAATTGGGTGTATTTCTTGTGGACTTTGTGAAAAGAATTGTCCAAAGGATGCAATACATGTAGAAAATAATCTTGCGTCAATTGATTATGATAAATGTATCAACTGTGGAATTTGTGTTTCAAAATGTCCAACAGGAGCAATTTATTGTGAGTATCCTGAAAGAGTGGAAAAAATGAAACAAAAGGAAAAAGAAAAGAAAGAAAAAGAAAAACAAGCAAAACTTGAAGAAGCAAAGCTAAAAAAAGAAGCAGCTGAAAAAGAAAATGCTAATGTTTAAAAATTAAATTTATAGGAAAACTGTCGCAAGAAATTGCGAGTGTATGTGAAAAGTTTTGTGTATCAGCTCTTCCTAATAGGTTGTGAGCTGATATTTTTTTAATTGATGAATTGCAAATAATATTGTGACACCTAAATTAAACTAAGTTCATGTATAAATAATTCAAAAGGAGTTCAATAATTTAGACATTTTCTAAGTCTGTTATTGAGCTCCATTAAATTTTTAATAAGATCTTTTTCAGATATTTCTGCTAGATCTTTCTTTTTAGGATAATATTCTCTTAGTAAACCATTGAAATTTTCATTACTTCCTCTTTTCCATGCTGAATATTGGTCAGCAAAGTAAAAGTCAATTCCAAGCTTTTCAACTTCTTCATAGCAAGCAAATTCCTTTCCTCTATATGATAAAGCTTTTTCTGGAAATGATTTAACAAGTTTATTAATTGCTTCAAACATTGAATCTTTGCTTCTATCTTGCATTGGTAATGCTATATAAAATCTTGTTTTTCTTTCAACAAATGTTGCTAGGCACCCTTTACTTTTTCCTCTGGAAGATACAACCGTATCAAGTTCCCAGTCTTGTGCCACTTGGGTATGTCCAAAGGAATTTCTATATTTTATGTTTTTTGGTCCTTTTCTTATAGATACCTATGTTAAATTTTCCTCTTATTTCTTTGCTTTTTCTAGACTTATCTTTTCTTCTTAATTTTGAAATATTAAAATCTATTACTCCAGAATAAATCCAGTTATATATTGTTTTAAAGCTTAATATTCCTTTATAAAGAAAACCTACAATTTGCTCAGGTGGCCATTTAGAGTTTAGCTTTTCTTTGGTACTTTCTAATATTTCATAATTTGCTTTAATTTTTCTGCCTTTTAAAGATGATTTAGATTTTTTATCTCTTTCTGCTAAGTGGGCTTCGTATTCAGAGTCACATCTTTTAAGCTCTCTAGCTATTGTGGAATGGTGACAACCTAAAATTTTCTCTATTCTTCTAGAAGAATAGCCCTCTTTGTTTAATACCTCTATCTTATTTCTTTCATTTAGTGTAAGATGTTTATAGCTCATATTAATCCCTGTGTTAGTTTTGTCGTTATTAACATTTTACACGAAGTTAGTGTGAGTTTTTATTATTTATTTGTGTCGCATTTAATTTTACAACTTATAAATTAAATAAGAACTTAATTTTAAAGGATATTTTAATTAAAGTAAGATCAATAAAATTTTATTTGAATTAATTTTTATAAATATTTCTGAAATTTATTTAAATAATGAAAAGGGGACATTAAAAAATTTAAAAATTATTTATATAAACGAGAATACAACAGGGATTTGAACGAGGGAATAATCTTAATATTTTTAATTTTAAACTTTACAAAAAAAGAAAAAAATTCATAGAAGAAAGTATATTGAAAAAATAATTTTTAAATGCTAAACTCAAATAGTTAAAGAAAATGATGATAATTATTATCATCAAATAAAAATTGTTTGGAGGTAGTATGGGTAAAAATTTAAGAAAATTTTCTTCTCTTAGTTTGTCGATGATTTTTGTTATGAGTTCATTTAATGGAGTTTTTGCTGAAAGCAATCTAGGCAGAGATTCTTTAAGTGAAACTGAAAAAATTGTTAGAAATCAAAAGGAAATGAACTTAAAGAAAAGTAAAATACTTGAAGATTTTGAAAATGAAGAACCTAGTTTAAAGGTTAAGAGAGAAAAAGTAGTTTATTTTGTAGAGTTTTATGATAATGCTAATAAGGAAGAGGTTATACAGAAACTAAAGCAAATTAAGGATTTAAAAGTTTTGTATGAGTATGATATTTTGTTTAAAGCAGTGTCTGTTGAAACTTATCCTGAAGAACTTGATAATTTAAAAAATATCAAAGGAGTAAAGGAAGTCGAGAGAGCTGGAAAATTAGTTCCACTTATGGAAAATGCAAGAAAACTTGTTGGAGTAGATAGTGCAAGTGAATATCTTAAAAGTTTAAACGCTATAAATGCAAATCTTGGAAAGAATTATGACGGGCGTGGAATGGTTATTGCAAACATAGATACAGGTATGGATGCTACTCACAAAGCTATGCGTATTGATGATGATGCAAAAGGATCTTTAAAGATAAAGAAAGAAGATTTAAAGGGTTCTGATAAAGAATTTTGGCTATCTGATAAAGTTCCTCATTCTTTTAATTACTTAAATGGCGGGAAGATAACAACAGAAAAATATGATGATGGTTCAGATTATTATGATCCACATGGTATGCATATTGCAGGAATTTTAGCTGCTAATGATACTAAAGAAGACATAGAAGCACATAAAGGAATACGAGGTATTGCACCCAATGCACAACTTTTTTCTTATAAGATGTACTCTGATGCAAGCGATGGTTTTGCTGGGGATGAAACTATGTTTCACGCCTTTGAAGACTGTATCAAACACGATGTTGATGTAATTTCTGTTTCATCTGGATTTACTGGAACTGGTTTAGTTGGAGAAAAATATTGGTATGGAATTAGAGCACTTAGAAAAGCAGGTATTCCTATTTGTGTTGCAACAGGAAATTATGCAACTTCATCTTCTAGTTCTTCATGGGATAGATTTGCAAATAATTCTTTAAAGATGACGGATACAGGAAATGTTACTAGAACTGCTGCTCATGAAGATGCAATAGCTGTTGCTTCGTCTAGAAATACAAAAATCAATTATGAAGGTGTAAATATTGGTGGAAGAGATTTTAGATATTCGCAAATTGGAGCTTTCTTTGATAAAAATAATTTTCCTCAAGGTAAATATAATTTTATCTATTTGGGGCAGTGTCAAGATGATGATATCTCTGGAAAAGATTTAAAAGATAAAATTGTTGTAATGGATAGAATTTACACTAAGGAGTTAAAATATTCTTTCAAAAAAGTTTTTGACAAGGGTGCAAAGGGCGTAATAGTAGTAAATACTGTATCTTATTACAATAGAGATGATTGGGAAAATATCCCTGCAATGGGCTATGAAGAAGATGAAAATACAAAAGTGCCAGTATTTTCTGTTTCAGGAATGGACGGAAAGTTAATTTGGGATATGATTTGCAGTAGAACTCCTGATGACAAGGAAGATTTTAGGGGAAAAGATGCAGATTATAGAATTGACATGGAAAAATATAATTCCAAGAAGCCAAAAGTTGGAGATGAAAGAGAACTTAGTCTAAAGTTTTTAGACCATAAAATTGCGTGGAAAGATACTAATGTACCTGCTGGTTCAACTTCGTGGGGACCTAGGATTGATTTAATGTTAAAGCCAGATGTTTCAGCTCCTGGTAAAAATATTTATTCAACTTTAAATAAAATAAATGGAGTGGACAATTATCAATATATGTCGGGAACCTCTATGGCAACACCAGTTGTTTCTGCATCTACAGTTTTAATAAGACCAAGAGTAAAAGAACTTGTAGAAGAACCAGTTATAAAGTCTAGAGGAATTGATATTACTTCACTTACAAAGATAATGCTACAAAATACATCAACTCCAATGATTGATCCAACAACTGATGATGGAAATGGAAATTATTTATTTGCATCTCCAAGGCAACAAGGTTCAGGACTTATAAATGTTGAAAAAGCTTTAAAGAATAATTTAATTGTTTCATATAAAGTGGAAGATTCAAAAGGAGAAATGAATTCTTATGGTGCTGTTTCTCTAAAAGAAATTAAATCAGATAAAAAAGATTTTACAATTAATATAGATAATCCTTCAGACAAAGATATAACTGTAAAGGTGAGTGCATCAAAGGTTACAACTGATGGTGAAATAACAAAGAAAAAATTGGACGAACAATATAAAGACGAAAAAAGTGAAGATGGAAAAAAAGAAGTTGCAGAAATTCATCCTAAAGAAGTTGCAGGAGCAAGTTTAACTTTTGCACAAGATGAGATTACAATTCCTGCAAGGGGATCCTTTGATTTGGGAGCAACGTTAAATCTTGGCGAAGCAAAAAATAAAGATCAGTTCGTCGAGTCTTTTATAAAATTTGAATCAAAAGAAGAAGGAACGGACAAAGTAAATCCTCAGCCATCACTTTCAATGCCAGTAATGGGTTTTGCTGGAGATTGGAATAAAGAACCAATTGTAGATAAATGGGCTTGGGAAGAAGGTTCAAGATCCAAGGGAATCGTGGGCTATGATGATGAAGGAAATCCAAAAATCCCAGGAACATTAAATAGAGGTCGTGGTGGAGAACATGGAATAGATTTATTTAAACCTGCTGGTGTAATTCAAAATAGAGAAACTGAAAATAAAACTCTAGACCAAGATCCTGAATTATTTGCTTTTAATAATTCGCAAGATTTTACAATGAGTTCCACAGGTGATAGTAAAATTATTTCAAACAATGAAATTGACAGAGGACTTACTCCAAGTCCACTAATTTTAAGATCAGCATCTGACTGCAAAATTTCTATTGTAAATACAATGGATGAAAAAAATCAAAAAGACCTTAAAGTTATTACAGTGGATCATTTTATAAAGGGAATTTTAAATTCAAAGAGAAGTGATGCAAAGGGAATTAAAAGTTCAAAATTAAAAGTAGATGGAGATTTGAGATGGGATGGATTAATTTATAATCCTCACGCAGAAGATGAAACTGATCCAAATTATGTTGAGGGAAAATTTGATGCCATAGCAGAGGGTCAATATTATTATAAATTCCAGTACAGACTTTCTCCAAAATATCCATATCAAGTTTCATATATTCCTGTGAAAATTGACAGAACTCCTCCACAAATTGTCAGCGTAAATGCAGAAAATCCTGACGAAATTATTTTGAAAGTAAAAGACACTTATCATGTTCAAAATGATCCAGGGAAAACTTTATTTGCAAGAGATCAAGAAAAAAATCCAAATGAATTTAAAGAAGAAAATAATAAAATTTGGTTTGCAGGTGCAGCTTTTGTAGATGAGTATGGAGATATAGAAGAAAATTTAAAAGTAATAAATACGGGAAAAGTGGACAAGTATGGAAGTTTTGAAATGGATAGCGATGGAAATTCTGTCTATAAAATTCTTGGAGCAAATAAAAATCTTCTCGGTAAAACTTTAGAAATTGCAGCACTTGATGGAGCCTCAAACTTTACAAATCTTTACAGGATAAAATTTGACAACGAAGTAAAAGATGGAAAGTTAGCTTATTTCTTAGAAGGCAAAGAAGATGAAAAGCTTGGAGAAATTGATGCATCTAAACTTAAAAATGTAGAAATAAAAGAAGAAGATAAAAAAGATAGCTCTGAAAATAATAAAGAAGACAAAACTCACAATAATTATGGAAATCCTGAAATAAGTGTAAATAAAGATAGTTCTTATATAAAAGAACTTTCTGAAGAAGATACAAAAAGAATTATAAAACCAAGGGAAATAAAAGTTACAAATGAATTTACAGGAGAAGAAAGCACAGATTATGACTATGGAGATATTAAATCAGTAGATGAATATGGAATTCCTTCTAAATATTCTGATGGATCTTTAATGGAATTTGAAGATAGTGATGTAAGTTCATTAGAGAGCATGGGATATATTGGAAAGATTGTCCCAGATTCAAAAGGTGGCTTTGATGTAGAAGGAGAAGTTAGAAATGTATCTCCTGATGCAAAAATTTACTTTAGATCTACTAGAATGTCAAAGACAAATAAAAGAGAAGAATTGAAAAAAGTTCCTTATTCTTATGATGAAGAAAATCACAGTTTTAAATTTAACTTGTGGGGAAATAAGGATGATGTAGACAATAATAAAGGAATTGACTACAAAGGAGATATCGAATTATTTGTAGTAGACAGTGGCAAAACAAGCAAGAGTATTTTTTTAAGAATGCCAAAAGAAATAAATGAAAGTGTAGAAAAAAAGCAAAAGCCTAAACTTTTAACTTCACAAAAAAGTATTATTGAACTTGGCGAAGCAGAACTTGGTGGAGAATTAAAAGAAGAAAGGGATGAGAATGGAAATATTTTTTACAGAGTAAAGGACGAACTTAGAATAGAAAAGGGCTATGGAGTTAGAGTTATTTCTAGAAATCCTGGCAAGACTGGTTTAGATTCCAATTACACTGAAGATTTTAAAAATAATGACGAAGACACAAAAATTGTTTATGCAAATATAAAAGGTCTAGATGGTTTTAATGTAATTAGATATGAAATTTATAAATTAGATGGAAGTGAAGAATTTAAAGAAGAAAATTTAGTTGAGGAAATGGGCAAGTGTCTTTACATCGATAGAGATGGAGTTAAATTAGATATGGATCCAGATACATTTAATCCTTACAGTGATGGAGAAAATGGTGAGCTTTATGTTAGAAAAAGTCCATATGTTTTGAGAGGAAGGATTGGCGATAAGGGTGGATTTAATTGGCACCTTAGAATAAATGAATCAATGGTTGACCAATATTTAATTTATGGAGATTTAAAATCTGATAACTCAAAGGATTTTGAAGTTAAATTAGATGTAAGAGATAATGATGTAATGGATTGGTCTGCAAAAGACTATAAGCTAAATAGTCCACAAAATGGAATTCTTTCACAATATAGAATTTATATGGACAGTGTAAAACCAGAAATTAAGTTGTCTAAAGATGCGATTGGTGAAAATGACTTTCTATTAAATTATAAAGAAGGAAAAATTTATTTGAATATTTCTGATAAAAGAGATGAAGATAAACTAGGTCGCATAGAAAAAAGTAAAATTTATGTAAATGGTAAAGAATTTGATTTTAATAGAAGTCTTGAAAATTATGCAAGAGATGGAAAAGTTGAAATAAAAGTAAGTGCTTCTGACTATGCAAGAAATACAAGTGTAAAAATTTATAACATAGATTTAGATACAGATGAAATTTCAGAAGTAGAAAATAAAAATGTAAAAATAAAAGTAAATGGAAAAGAAGAACTTGTAAAACAGGGAGAGGATTTTGTACTTCCAGAATTTACTGGACAAAATGATAGTCATAAAAAATTCACAGGATGGAATGTAAGAGGAGTTACACAAAAGCCAGGTCATGTTTTTATAGCACAAGAAGATATTGAAATTGACCCAGTTTTTGAAGAAATTAGTCAGAACAAATATACTATAAAATTTGAATCAAATGGAGGAAGTGGAAAAATCCCAGATATTGTTGCAGATGAAAATGAAGAAATAGAATTGCCACGAAATACTTTTGATGCACCAGAGAATAAAATATTTGATGCTTGGATAGTTTCAGGCGATAGAGATAAGAAGAATGCAGGAGATAAAATAAAAGTTGATTCAGATATAACTGTAACAGCTCTTTGGAAAGACGTAAGTGGCAAAAAAGAAAAAGATGATCAAAATTCATCTAATGAAGAAAATCCAAGAGATAATAAAAGGCCATCAGATGAAGAAAAACCAAAGGATAATAAAAAACTAGCAAATGACGAAAATCCTTTAGACAATAAAAAGTCAACAGAAAGTGATACTAATGATACCAAAGAAAATTCTTTTGATAAGAAAAATAAAGATGAAAAGAATAATAAAGAAACAGGTAGAAGTCACAAAAAAAGTACAAAAGTTGATACAAGGACTAACAAAAATAATAAATCTAAAAGTTTATTCTCATCTTATGATACAAATTCAAGTAATATAGAAAATCACTGGGCAAAAGATGCTATTAATTATGTAGTAAATAAAGATTACTTCAAGAATATTGCAGAATTAAATAATTTTATGCCAGATAGAAATCTAACTAGGGCAGAATTTGTAACGATACTTGGAAGAGTTGCAAATGTAGACACAAATAAATACAAAGACAAAGTATTTAGTGATGTAGATGAAAATAAATATTATGCAGCTTATATAGATTGGGCTTATAAGAATAAAATAGCAAGTGGATTTGGCGACAATACCTTTAAACCAGACAAAGAACTTACTAGAGAAGAAATGTGTGCCTTTTTATCAAGATTTAACAAGGTTAATAAATTAAATAACAAAGAAGAAAATATTAATATTTCCTTTAAAGATGAAAAAGACATTTCAGATTGGGCAAAAGACTCTGTAAAAGAAATGGTTAGACTTGGTTTGATAAAGGGAATGGATGATGGAAACTTTAATCCAAAAGAGAAATTAACAAGAGCACAAATTTCACAAGTTGTATATAGTATGAAGTAAAGTAAATTATAAAAATTACGGTACTGTTGCAAAATAGAATAAAACAAAAAAACGGCTCGAATATGGCGAAAGCCGTTTTTTTTTGTTTCGATAAAATTAAGGTATGAACAATCCATTAATTTATCAAAATAAGCTTACCTTAAATCGTTTAACTTTGTAATTAAGTTTAAACTTTAACATAAAAACTTGCTTTGATGATGGAAAAGTTGGTTTTTATACATATCCATACAAAAATAGTGCTAATGATTCCCCACCGACACTATTTATTATAGAACCTATATTATCAAGAGGATTATTCATACACAAGCTATTTCACAGTTTCTCAATTTAAAAGGTGCTTTGATTATTGTTACGATATTGTTACACTTAGATTTTAGATTGGCTTAATCAAGCTAATTTTACTACATTTTCTTTTATTCCCATTCTTCTTTTTCAAACGTACGATATATACCAAACCATTCAAAATACGAGATTCTATTTTTTAGAGTACCACTAAATCCACCTAATTATAGGACATTTTCAAATTTTTAGTCCCGTCCCAGTCCCAGTCCCAGTCCCAGTCCCAGTACCGGAGAAATATTGTTTTAATATAATATCTCTTAAGCTTGTTTATCAAGTTTTCAAATTAATGTCACTTCGAATTTAGTTCATTTTTAATTTTTGCTTAGAGGGTTTAAATCTAAATATATTACATGGTAATTATCCATTCTATGTATATAAGACAAAAGATCTACAGAACCTAAAGCAAGGAGATTTTGTTAAAATATTCGGACAAGTAAAAACAAGCAATGATAACAACGGGAAAGAATATAAGAATGTTCGTATTTTGTCTTCTAAGCTCTTAAAAGCAAAAGAACAAGTAAAGAGTCAATCCAAGGATAAAAGTCTATGTTAGGGCAAAAACAATCATAAGACAGACGATAAAACTAAATAAAACAAAAAAAGACCATAGTAAAGGTGTAGAGAGATAAATATCGGCAGTCTTAGGACTGCCTTTATTTTTTGCCGATTTTTCAAATCAAATTTATTCAGACTATATATGCATATCCACCTAAACTCATATAAAAACATGGCTTGTAAAAATTACTTCAATTACAATAATCGCATTTTAAATTGTGATGTTTGCAAGCTAAACTACGAACCTCACTAGGAAGTTTTCCTTTATATCTTTTGTAATAAATGGAAAATTTGCTATGGGATGTGTATCCAACAGATTCGGATATTTCCTTTATAGGTAGTTCGGTATTTAAGAGAAGAGTTTCAGCTACATTCATTCTTTTTCTTTGGGTGTATTCTGTAATGCTTTGACCATATTTTTCTTTAAACAAATTTTTTAATTTTGTTCCGCTCATTTTAGATATTTTTTCAAGGGTTTCTTGATTTACATTCATGGCGAAATGATCATCTAAGAATCTTGCTACATCTTCTAGTGCTTTATTATCATCAGATTCAATTTTATATTTTTTCCTATTTAAGTAGGTATTGATTACAATACTTATCCATTCATTTGCTTTGGCTTTAAAGAAAAAATCAGCGGCAGGGGCGTCCATCTTACAATTTAATATTTCCATTGCCACTTTTTCTAAGGATTTTGTAAGAATTATTTGATTCGGTTGAAGTAAAGCTGAATAAAATGATTCTGGATTAATGTTAATAGATGCTAAATGTTTTTCTATTAGCTCTTTTTTAAAACCGATAGAAACAGCAAGATAATAGCAGTTATCATGTAATAAAAATAGGAAGTCATCTCTTATATTATCAAAATCAAGAGTACATAATGAGTTTGCGGTAAGAGTTTGATATGGATTAAATTTTTCTCCATTTGCGCTGACTATGTAGCTTGTGTATATTGAAACATGATCTGCCATACTATAAGTATTATTTTGAACTACTTCTTCTCTAATATAAAAGTCATGGACATCAATAATAAATCCGTCTCCTTCATAAAACCAATACAAGCCATCTGCATAAGTTAAATCTTCTTTACTCCAACAAAAAGTGTGTCCTGCGCTTGAATACTTCTTATTGTTTTTACATTCATCTACATTCATATAATCTTTTACAAAATCATAATATGTCATAATACACCTATCCCTTTTAGACAATATTCCAATTAGCCTTATTAATCCAAAACTATTGTATTAGTAATTATAACAGATGTATAATGGAAAAGCAATGATACTTATTATCAAATAAGTAAATTTACATCTAAAAGGGATATCAAAGAAAGGAGATATGATTATGAAGATTTATAAAAAGCTATTTGTTTATGTACAGGATAAAAAATATCTTGGCTTTTTAGCTATAGTTTTTTCTGCTATATCTGCTGTACTTACGGTATATGGATATTATTTAATCTACAAATTTCTGGATAAGTTAATAATTAATTCAAATTTATCTGGTGCAGAGAGCTTAGCATTAAAATCTGTTATTACACTAACAATTGGAGCGGTATTTTATTTTGTTTCAGGAATGTTTTCACACATCTTGGGATTTAGGCTTGAAACAAATTTAAGAAAAAGAGGGATAGATGGTTTAGAGAAAGCTAGTTTTAGGTTCTTTGACTTGAATCCATCTGGTCAAATAAGAAAGATAATAGATGACAACGCCGCACAAACTCATCAGGTTGTAGCTCACATGATTCCAGATAGCTCTCAGGCAATAGTTACACCTATACTTGTCCTTGTACTAGGCTTTATAGTAAGTATAAGAGTTGGCATAACCTTGCTTGCTCTTACAATAATTGGTGGCTTAATTTTAGGGGCAATGATGGGTGAACAAGAATTTATGAAGATATACCAAGAAGCCTTATCTAAACTAAGTGCTGAGACTGTTGAATACGTTAGAGGAATGCAAGTTGTAAAAATATTTAGAGTAAATGTTGAGTCATTTAAAAGTTTTTATAAGGCTATAAAAGATTACTCAAAATATGCTTATAATTATTCGTTATCTTGTAAAAAGCCCTATGTTTGGTATCAGTGGTTATTTTTTGGACTGATTGCAATTTTAATTATTCCTATAGTTTATTTTATGACAAGCTTAGGTAGCGACAAGGTGATTTTACTTGAGCTTATAATGATTTTATTTTTATCGGGAGTTCTCTTTGTTTCATTTATGAGAATGATGTGGTACTCCTTGTACATTTCTCAAGGCAATTATGCAGTAGATACTTTAGAGGTGCTTTACGAAGATATGCAAAAAGACAAATTGGTGCATGGCAATGTCAATAATTTTAAAAACTATAATATAGAATTTGAGAATGTTAGCTTTGCTTATAACGATAAAGCTGTCATTGAAAATTTATCCTTTAAATTAGAAGAGGGAAAGTCCTATGCACTAGTTGGTTCATCTGGATCAGGCAAATCTACGGTAGCAAAACTTATATCAGGTTTTTACAATGTTAATGAAGGATGCATAAAGATAGGCGGGATACCAATAAGTGAATATTCTGACGAAGCCTTGATTAAAGCCATTTCCTTTGTTTTTCAAGATTCAAAATTATTCAAAAGAAGTATTTATGATAATGTTGCTTTAGCTAATAAAGATGCGACAAGAGATGACGTTATGAGAGCCTTAAAATTAGCAGGATGCGATTTGATATTAGAAAAATTCCCAGAAAGAGAAAATACAATCATAGGCTCAAAAGGAGTTTATTTATCTGGTGGAGAAAAACAAAGAATTGCAATTGCTAGAGCGATTTTAAAGGATTCCAAAATTATTATTATGGATGAGGCATCGGCATCTATTGACCCAGATAACGAGTATGAACTACAAAAAGCTTTCAAAAATCTTATGAAGGATAAAACAGTTATCATGATTGCTCACAGGCTATCTACAATTAAAGACCTTGATGAAATACTTGTTATGAATAGGGGAAAAATTATAGAAAGAGGTTCTGATGAAGAGTTAATGTCAAGAGATACAAGGTATAAGAGATTGCAAGAGATGTTTAACAGTGCGAATGAATGGAGGGTTTCAAATGAAGGAATTTTATAAAAAAAGATTTGCTCTTACAGATAAAGGAGCGAGAAATTTAAGCAAAGCAACACTGTCCTCATTTCTCGTTTATTGTATAAACATGCTTCCTGCCATATTACTAATGATTTTTGCTCAGGAAGTTTTGGAAAATATTGGCAAGAGCAAGGGGTTTTATATAGTATTCTCAGCCTTGACCTTGCTAGCAATGTATATTTTGCTTTCTATCGAATACGATAAATTGTATAGCACAACCTATCAAGAAAGTGCAGATTTAAGAATAAGGACAGCGGAGAATTTATCAGAACTACCTCTGTCATACTTTTCTAAACATGATATTTCAGACCTAGCGCAAACAATCATGTCTGATATTGAAGGAATAGAGCATGCAATGAGCCACTCAATACCAAAGGTGGGCGGCATGGCACTCTTCTTCCCACTTATATCCGTCATGATGCTAATGGGTAATGTCAAGATGGGCTTAGCTGTAATTATTCCATCTCTTTTAAGCTTTATATTCATACCCTTATCTAAAAAATATCAGGTTAAGGGACATAAAAGATATTATGATGTTTTAAGAAAAAACTCAGAAAGTTTTCAGGAAAATATAGAAATGCAAATGGAGATTAAAGCATACGGCTTATCAGAGGAAATGAAAGAAAAGCTATATGAAAAAATGGATAAAAGTGAAAAAGTGCACTTAAAAGCGGAAATAACTACAATTTTAACTATGTCTATATCTTCAATATTTAGCTTTATATCTCTTGCCGTTGTGATATTTGTCGGCGTAAATCTAATTATTAATAAAGAGATAAGTTCTCTCTACCTTGTAGGATATTTACTAGCGGCGATAAAGCTAAAAGACTCTCTAGATGCATCTAAAGAGGGCATGATGGAGATATTTTATTTATCGCCAAAAATTGAAAGACTAAAAGAAATTCAAAATCAAAATTTACAGGAAGGCGAAGACTATAATTTGAAAAAATTTGATATTGATCTAAAAGATGTTGAGTTTGCCTACAATAAAGACGCAAAAGTTTTAAATGGCCTAAGCTTTAAAGCTAAGCAGGGAGAGGTCACTGCTTTAGTAGGTGCAAGCGGATGCGGTAAAACAACCATCTTGAAACTTATATCAAGACTTTATGATTATGATGAGGGAAAAATCTTAATCGATGGTAAAGATATAAAAGAAATATCAACAGAATCCCTTTTTGATAAGGTCTCTATAGTTTTCCAAGATGTAGTTCTCTTTAATCAAAGCGTTATGGAAAATATTAGGATCGGAAAGCAAGATGCAAGTGATGAAGAAGTTAAAAGAGCAGCACAACTTGCAAATTGCACAGATTTTATAGAAAAAATGGATAAGGGTTTCGATACAGTTATTGGTGAGAACGGTGCTGAGCTATCAGGCGGAGAAAGACAAAGATTATCAATAGCCAGAGCATTCTTAAAAGATGCACCGATATTGATCTTAGATGAGATAGCAGCAAGCCTTGATGTTGACAACGAGAAAAAAATTCAAGAGTCTTTAAATAATTTAATTAAAGATAAAACTGTTGTCATCATTTCACACAGAATGAAATCCATAGAAAATGCAGACAAGATAGTAGTTCTTGAAAAAGGAAGAGTAGAAAGCCAAGGCAAGCATGAAGAGCTTTTACAAAAATCAAAAGTTTACAAGAATTTAATAGAAAAAACAAAAATGGCAGAAGAATTTATTTATTGAGGAGATTAAAAATGGAACAAAACATGAAAGAACAGTTGTTAACCAAGAAGCCATTGTCTTTAATGTTTCAATTATCTATACCAGCAGTAATTGGGATGGTAGTTATAGGCCTATATCCACTTATGGATGGAATATTTGCTGGACAAATAATTGGTGAGAATGCTATGGCGGCTTGCTCAATAGCTATGCCACTTACATTTTTTAATAATGGGATTGCAACGCTTATAGGGATAGGTTCGGCATCCATTTTATCAAGAGCCATGGGAAAAGGTGATAATGATACTATAGACAAACTTATGGGAAATCTTATCTATTGGGTTATCTTTTTTTCAACGATTATAACAATAGGAGGAATACTTCTAGGACCATATTTTTTAGATTTAGTTGGAGCAACAGGAGAAATAAAGGCATTAGGAATAAGATATTTAAGAGTAATATTTATAGGTTCAATATTTGTAAACTTTACCCAGTCAGCTAATATGGTAATGCGTGGTGAAGGTCTTATGAAAAGAGCAATGACTATTATGGGACTTGGTGCCTTTATCAATATAGCTCTTGATCCAATACTAATGAAATTAATGGGTGATTATGCCATTGAGGGAGCAGCTATAGCCACTGTAACAGCACAAATAATTCAAGCTGTCATTACTCTTTATTATTTTAAGAATAAAAGTGAAAATGTAAAAATAGGGAAAATAAAAAAAGAAAAAGATATATCAAAGGAAATGTTTGGAGTAGGAGTATCAGCTATGATCATGCAAGTATTTTTCATGGTTCAACAAACATTACTTTATAAACAAGCTTTTAAATATGGTGGAGATCCAAATGCAATATTAATGTCAGCAACTTTGAGATTTTATGGGTTTTCATTTATACCAATTTGGGGAATGAGTCAGGGGTTACAGCCGATTATTGGCACAAACTTTGGAGCAAAACAATACAATAGAGTAAAGGAAACTATGAAGATATTTTCTATAGGAGGAACAGTACTTGCAGCAATTTTTTGGTTACCAGCACAAGTATTTTCAAAACAGTTACTTGGTTTATTTAAAGTAAGTCAGGATATAATTTCAAGCGGAGTTAATAATTTCAGAATGTTCTATTCAGTATTTATTCTTTATGGAATTATGATTATGACAATAACTTTTTTCCAAGCGATAGGGGATGGAAAAAAAGCTGGAATGATTGTAATGTTAAGACAGCTAATACTACTTGCTCCAGCCTTACTTATATTACCAAGAGTATTTGGAGCAGGGGCTGTTTGGTGGGCAGAACCAGTTGTAGATTTTACTATGATAATGGTAGGTTTAGCAATGCAAGTCAAGGCTCTTTCAAATATGAATGTAAAAAATTAAAAATAAAATAAAGAGAAAAAAACAAAAATAGTAGAACAATTTATTTATTGAGGGGATTAAAATGGATAATAAAAAATTAAAAGTAAAAGATTTAGTAAGTATCGGTGTTTTTGCTGTAATATATTTTGCCTTGATGTTTGGAATTGGAATGATGGGTATGATTCCAATATTGTTTTTAATATACCCAACAGTTTTGGGCATAATTGCAGGGACTGTAGTTATGTTATTTATGACTAAAGTTCAAAAGCCATGGTCGTTATTTATATTTGGTATGATATCACCACTTGTGATGTTTGCAGCTGGTCATACCTACGTAGTTGTAGTCTTATCACTTATAGTAATGATAATAGCAGAATTAATTAGAAAGATTGGTAATTATAATTCATTTAAATACAATATGATATCTTATGCCATTTTTAGCACATGGATTTGTAGTTCTATGATGCAAATGCTTTTAGCAAAAGAAGTATATATAGAGCATTGTAGGATGATGGGGGATGACTATGTAGTAGCCTTGGAAAAACTAATAACATATCCTCACATGGCCTTAGTAGCCTTAGGTGCTTTCTTAGGAGGAATTCTTGGAGCATATATAGGCAAGGCACTATTGAAAAAACACTTTGAAAAAGCAGGCATTGTATAATGCCTACTTATTTTTCAAATGCTCCCTTTAATCCAAATCCCATCAGTAAGATATTAGTTGTATTCTTTACGGGATTAACTGTTATGCATAGCATAAATATCCGTTTTGAATTGGCAATAATTTGTATTTTTTCAATTTTGTTTTATTTGAATAGATACAAAAAAACACTTTTCAAATGGATTATTTTATGTGGGATACTTTACTCCTTGCCTAATTTTATGGTGTTATCTGAATTAAACCCTATAGTTAAGATGTTTTTGAGTATACCTATTGTAATTAGAATGTTTATTTTACCATTTATGGCTGCTAGCTTTATGATAAAGACCTCTGATGTAGGTACAATAATTTCGTCAATGGATAAGCTTAAGATCTCAAAGAATGTATCCATACCTATTGCGGTTATGTTTAGATTTTTTCCATCATTTAAAGAAGAGAAGAAAAACATCAAAATGGCTATGAGAGTAAGAGGGATAAATTTTAAAAACCCAATCGAATATCTTGAATATGTTTCAGTGCCACTGCTAATTATATCTTCTAATATTGCAGATGACATTGCAAAAGCGGCAGAAACAAAAGCAATAGAAAATCCAATTGCTAAGACTAGATATATCCGTGTAAAAGTACAGTTAATTGATTTTGTTTATGTTTTAGCTGTTGCTGGACTTATTGTGGGAGGCTTAATATGGTAGAAGTTAAAAATTTAAGCCTTAATTATGGCGAAGAACATATATTAGATGGTATATCACTATCCGTAACTGAGGGAGAGTGCGTGCTATTTACAGGAAAAAGTGGAAGTGGTAAGTCATCTTTAATAAACTCTATCAATGGACTAGCTGTAAGGTATGATAATGCAAAGACAAAGGGCGAAATAGTTATTGATGGCAAAAATATAAAAGATTTGGAACTTTATCAAATCTCAATGCTTGTCTCAACTGTTTTTCAAAATCCTAAGACATATTTCTTTAATGTTAATACTACGTTAGAATTATTATTTTATTTGGAAAATATTGGTCTTGCAAGAGAAGAGATGGACAGGCGTTTGAAGGATATGCTTGAGATATTCCCGATAAAAAATCTTTTGAACAGAAATATATTTAATCTATCCGGCGGTGAGAAACAAATACTTTGCATTGCCGCTTCTTATATAGCAGGCACAAAGATAATAGTTATGGATGAACCTTCATCAAATTTGGATATTAAAAGCATAAGTGTTTTGACACAAATGCTTAAAATACTAAAAGAAAAAGGCATAAGCATAATTGTAGCAGAGCATAGAATTTATTATTTGATGGACATAGTTGATCGTGTATTTTTGATAGATAAAGGCAAACTTAAAAAAACTTATACAAGAAGTGAATTTTTAAAGTTTGATAAAAATGAATTGAACGCTTTAAGTTTAAGGGATAAAGAATTAAGCAAATTAGAAGTTCCTTATTTAAAAGACGGTGGAGAATATCAGATAAAAAATCTTAGCTACAAATTTACTGATGATGAGTGTTTAAGTATAAAAGACATCTCATTTAAGCTTGGAAAAATTTATGGCATAATAGGATCCAATGGACGAGGAAAGTCAACGCTTTTGAGATGCTTAATAGGTCTTGAGAAAAAATCAAAAGAAGAAATTTATTTTAAAGGAGAAAAACTATCCAAGAAAGAAAGGCTGAAAAAATCTTCACTTGTTATGCAAGACGTAAATCATCAATTATTCACAGATGAAGAATTCAAAGAGCTTAGTATAGGAGTAAAGAATTTTGATGAAGAAAAGGCAAAAATCATTTTAAAAGATTTAGGCTTAGACGAATTTAGAGAAAGGCATCCAATGAGTTTGTCAGGAGGACAAAAGCAAAGACTTGCAATAGCCTCCATAATGTGTAAAGACTCTACTTTTGTTTACTATGATGAGCCCACTAGCGGCATGGATTATGCTAATATGATAAAAATATCTGAACTGATTAAAAAATATAGAATTAAAGATAAAATAATTTTTATTGTTTCCCATGATATAGAATTTTTAAATGAAGTGGCAGATGAGATTTTTGAATTGTAAATTAGAGTCTGTTAAACCTGTCTATAGAACTGGAAGATTATTTAAAAATTTAAAAGATACTAAGACATATTGATATTTATTAGAGAATTAACTTCAGGATTTTACGGTATTTATAAACTTCATAATATGTATTTATAGTATTAATATTTTTCGTATCTTTAGGGAAATTCTTTATTGACTTACCATAATTAAAGAGATGACAGATAAAATAAGGTGATGTTATAGAATAGATGATTCTACTCTGTAACATCATTTTTTTATCAAGTATTTAAGTTTAGCCCTATTGATAAGAGACATATTTCACTTATTATGTTTTCTTTTCCTCTGTGGTGGAATCTGTTATAGCTTAAGCCTGACTTTATTTTGGAAAATGCTCCTTCGGCTTGAATCGATCTATTTAATCTTTCTTCTATTCCTTGGTCGGATATTATGTTTTTTAAGGTTTCTTCTCTATATTTTTGAAATGTTTCTGCTATGTAGATTCCCTTGCTTTTTTGTCCTTCTTTGTTCCAATCGAAACATCTGTAGACTTTTGTTGTTGTTAC
>NZ_BAEW01000013.1:0-42469 GCF_000246925.1 Peptoniphilus rhinitidis 1-13
ATAATGGTTATTGTATTAAGTAACTGATACATAAATACAAAATAAAAAGGGGTTGACTTAACATAATAATAGACTTTTTTATATATAAATATTTTGAAAATATTTAAGAAATTATTTGAAGTTTTTTAAGAAAAATGAAGATTTTTGTTATGTAAAATTTATAAAGTTTACTATATAATTGTATGAGGAGGTTGATATGAAAAATTTTTTTAACAAAATAAAGTCGTGGATTACAAGAAGTAAAAAGAATAAAATAATTTCTATATTAATTTTGATTTTAATTTTATTCGGAATTTTTAAACTGATTTCATCTTTATCTCATAAAAATGATTCAAATTTAGTATCTAATAATCAAATTGTGGAATTAAAAAAGGGAGATGTCACAAATTCTGTAACAGAAAAAGGTGAAGTTGTTCCTTCGAATTCTGTTGAGGTTTTTGCGGAAAAATCTCTTCCAGTTACTAATGTAAATGTAAAGGTTGGAGATAAAGTGAAAAAAGGAGATGTGCTTTGCGAGCTTGATTCATCTTCTTTGGAACAACAAATAAAATCAAGAAAAGCGCAAAAGTCTGCCACAGATAAAAGTGTTTCTGCACAAATTTCTGCTGCCAAAAAAAGGCTTTCTGAAGCTATTAGTGGAAGAGATTCTGGTAAAAATTCTGCAATAGTTGCAGCGGAAACTTCCCTTACTCAAGCTATGGATCAATATCTTGCTGCACAAAAAGCTTATGATGATTTCAAAAGAAGTATTGATGAGAGGTATAATGAAGGGATTGTCGCAGAGAGAAATACTAGAGAAAATTTGGCATATCAAGAAAAGACAAATGATTTAAAATACAAACAACTGAAGGAAGACATGAATAGAAATATAGAAAAGATTTCTGAGAATAGATCTCTTGCTAGTGAAAGTGCAAGAGATAAAAATTACTTACAAGATAAATTAGATGATTTAAAAAGAGAACTTACTGAAATTGGACTTGAAATTGGTAAGGAGCAAAATGAGATAGCAGATTTGCAAAGCTCTTTAGTTTCTACTTCTGAAACTGAACATAGAATTAATAGTGATAGTGGCGTTGATACTGAGGATAAAAAGAATGAAACATCAGATAATAAGGAAAAAAGAGATAAGGTTAATGAAAAAATAAAAAAATCTAGGAAAAGGATAGATGATTTAACCAGAAATCAAAATGAGATAGAATTGGAAATTTCCAATGTTACAGAAGAACTTGGAAATGCAAGATCAGATGAAGAAAAGTATAAGTCAGAAGCTGATGCAATTGAAAAGGAACTCGAAGAACAAAATAAACAAGTTGAAGGTACAAAACTTGAAGTTGAAAAAACTAAAGATGATATTTATCAAGACGCAGACAAAGTTTTAAAAGCACAAAAGGCACGAGATGATCAGTTGAAGACTCTTGAACAAAATGTGGAAACTGCAAAAAATAATTATGATGATGCAAAGAAAAATCTAGAGTCTACAAAGGTTCAAGTTGAAAATGAAATTTCGAGTCTTTCAGACAACTTAAAAACTGCTAAGGCAAGTGCAAATAATGTGGATAATGTGGAAATAGAAAATTTGACAGAAGAACTTGAAAAGGTTTTAATAAAAGCACCAGCAGATGGGACAGTTACTAAAGTTGAAGCAAAAGAAGGTCAAGTTCCTACGGCTTCAGTTGCAAAAATTGAAACTATTGATACTTTGAGAATTGAATCACAGGTAAAAGAATATGACAAAAATAACATTAAAGTTGGCACAGAGGTTGAAATAACTTCTGATTCTGCAATGGGAGAAACTTTTAAAGGAAAAGTAATTTCTATTGACCCTGTTCCAAAAGAGGAATCGCCTGAAAGCAAGTCCACAGAAGTGTATTATAAAACTGTGATAGAAATAGATGAAAATAGTTCAGAAAAATTTTCGCCAGGTATGACACTTAGAGTAAAATATATTTTAAGTCAAAAGAAAGACACTTTTAAAGTTCCAACTGATGCAATTTTTGAAAGAGATGGAAAAGATTATATTCTTGTACTAAAAGATGCAGGAAAAGATAATTACGAAATTCAAAAAATTCAGGTAAAAAAAGGTATTGCTAATGATGTTGAAACTGCAATTACTTCTGATAAATTAAAAGATGGAATTAAAGTATTGTCAAATGCTGGAGGTTATGGAGAAGGAAGTATTATAAAGATAGATGACACTCCACAAGAAGAGGCTTCAGATGAAAAGTAATCTTATAAAAATGGAAGGGATAAAAAAGTCTTTTAATATTGGGAAAGAAAATGAACTTGAGATTTTACATGGAATAGATTTTGATGTAAGGGAGGGGGAATTTGTTTCAGTAGTTGGTCAGTCCGGTTCGGGCAAATCAACTCTTATGAATATAATTGGACTTTTGGACAGACAGACTTCTGGTTTTTATGAATTAAATGGTGTGGATATTTCAAAATTAAAAGATAGTGAGCTTTCCACTTATAGATCTAAAAAAATTGGTTTTGTATTTCAAAATTTTAATTTAATACCTAGATCTAATGCCCTAAAAAATGTTGAACTTCCAATGACCTATGCAGGAGTAGAAAAGAAGGAAAGAACGGAGCGTGCTGAGAAACTTCTTGAAATTGTGGAAATGAAAGATAGAATGAATCACCTTCCAAATGAACTTTCTGGTGGACAAAAACAGAGGGTTGCGATAGCAAGGAGCATGGCAAATAATCCTGATATTATTTTGGCTGATGAACCAACGGGAGCTCTCGATTCAAAGACTGGCAGAAATGTAATGGATCTTTTTCACAAGTTAAATGAAGTTGAAAAAAGGACCATTGTAATTATTACACACAATCTTGAACTTGCAGAAGAAGCCACAAGAATTTACAAAATGACTGATGGAAGAGTGGAGGAGATTTAATGGATTTGTCTGAAACTATAAAACTTTCTTTAGAAGGATTGAAAGCAAATAAACTTAGATCTTTTCTCACAATGCTTGGGATAATTATCGGAATAGGTTCTGTAATTGGAATAACGACTATTGGGGATTCTCTTACAAAATCTGTAAATAAAGCTTTTGACATGATAGCAAATACTGCTGTTCAATTGTATGTGACGCCAAGGGATTCTGATTATGACACAGGGGAATTAAGTGAGCGTGATTATTTTACAGAAAATATTATAAATTATTGTGAATCGCAAAAGGGAAATAGAATTGAAAAACTTTTGTATCATGGTGCAAGTGGTCAAGGATATGTTAAAGAAGGTAGAGAAAAGGAAAGAGTTGAAGTAAACTCAACTTCGGAAGATGAAAAATCTATTTTTAAAATTAATATGATTGCAGGTAGATTTTTAAATGATGAAGATGTGGCAAGAGGTAAATCTGTTGCAGTAATATCTGATAAAGTTTTGGAAAAAATCTATAAAGTTCCTGCACCACAGGTCTTAGGTCGAGAGGTTAACATTGAGATGGGCGATAAGCTCATGGTTGCTACAATAATTGGAGTGTATGAGTACGAAGAAATGCAAGTTATGGGTAAGTCTTTAAATGGAAGCACAACTTCTTTATATATTCCAAGGACAACTGGGGACAGAGAACTTCTAAGTGAACCAAGAGTTTGCTATTATGATATGGCAATAACACTTAAAAATCCAGATACAATAGAAGAAGATGCACAAGCCTTATGTGACGAGTTAAATCAAAAGTTTTATTCAGATAATCCTCGTGCAGAAGTAAAATATTATTCAGCAAAGAGCGAAATTAGTAGTATGAATAATGCAATGAGTTCAATTCAAGTTGCAATTGGAGCAATTGCTGCAATTTCACTATTAGTTGGTGGAATTGGTGTAATGAATATTCTCCTTGTATCTGTAACTGAAAGGACGAAGGAAATAGGAATAAGAAAGGCACTTGGGGCAACGAGAAGTGATATACGAAAGCAATTTATAATTGAATCTATTATAATTTGTATAATCGGAGGATTTTTTGGAATAGTTTTGGGAACAGTTATAGGTTTAATTGGTTCAAATCTTTTGAATGCTATGACGCTACCTTCTGTAAAATCAATAATTATTGCAGTAGGATTTTCTATGCTAATAGGAATTTTCTTTGGATATTATCCTGCAAATAAAGCTGCAAAAATGAATCCAATAGATGCCCTTAGGTATGAATAAAATAAAAATTAAAAAATGTAGATAAGAGATGCAAGATTAGTGTAAGGATAACTTGCATCTTTTTTTTATAAAAGTGATTGGATAATAAATCTTACTTTACATTAAATATATATAAAATTTACTTTTGAATGCAATAATTTTGCAGAAGGAGTGAAAGGATGAGTAAAAAAATAAAATATATTTGTAACGGGGCGTTAATTTTAATTTTAATTTTTATTTTTATTTTTTGGAAAGATGTAGACTTTGGAGATACAGTTATAGTTCAAAACGCAGTTTCTTATGAGAAGGGTAAGGTTATAAAAGTTTTAGATGAAGATACAGTTGAGAGTTATCCAAATTTAAAGACTGGATCCCAAAAAGTTTTGGTTGAAATGAAAAATAAAAGGTTTGATAAACCAATAACTATAGAAAATAATTTATTTTCGGAACATTCTGTGTACTTAAAGGAAGGTTCTAAGGTAATAGTTTATGTGGACGAACCAAAGGGGATTGAGCCATATTATACAATTTATAATTACGACAGGTCTGTCCCAATAGCTATTATGTTAATTTTATTTTTAATAATGTTATATGCAATTGGAAAGTCAAAGGGGATAAAATCTGCGGCATCACTTTTTATAAGTTTATATTTAATGTTTTGTTTTATGATCCCTCTAATATATTTGGGACATTCGCCAGTATGGGTTACAATATTAACCTGTGTCTTGGGAAGTATTTATTCGGTTGTAATACTTCAAGGTTACACATTAATTGGACTTGTAAACTTAATAAGTGTGTCAGTTGGATTTATATCTGCTGCAATATGTTTTTATATTTCATCTTATTTCACGCATTTAAGCGGATATAATTTAGCTGATGTAGAAGGACTTTTACTTATAAATTCAAAAACAGGATTACAAATATATCCTCTTATGTTTGCAGGTGTTGCCATAGCAGCCTATGGAGCTTGTAAGGACGTTTCCGTTTCAATATCTTCCGCACTTCATGAGATATATGTAAAAAATCCTAAAATAACAAAAATAGAACTTTTTAAATCTGGGATGGTAATAGGAAAGGATATTATAGGTACTATGGTCGATACTTTGGTATTTGCATTTTTGGGAAGCTCCATAGCTACAGTTTTAGTTTTAATATCCTATGGAGTTGATTTTAATCAATTAGTTAGTTCAGATTTTTTTGCTGTTGAACTTGTCAATTCGCTCATAGGTACAGCAGTAGTAATTATAATGGTTCCAGTTAGTGCTTATCTATCAGGAGTAATCTATAAAAAAGAAAAAATCAAATTAAAAAGAAGATAAATTTACAAAATCTTTAAGAATACATTACAGATTATATTCTTTGACTTTACAATATTGTGAAATAATAATTCTAACTGAAGAGGAGGTATATAATGAAAAGGAGATTCAGTTTATTTTTAGCTATACTAATGTTAGTTTCAGTATTTTCACCATTAGGATTGGGATTTGAAGGTAATGAAATTAGATTTAGTACAAATGTCGTAGAAGCGGCAGAAGATGATGCTCAATCAAATGAAGCAACACCAAAAGAAGAAGTTAATAATGCATCAGAGGAAGTGACACCAGATGTGGACAATGGAACACCTTCTACAGAGGATAAAGATGTACAACCAGAAGTAGATCTAAAAGATCAAAATATTATTTTAACAAATGATATATTGACTATAGGAAAAGATGGCACAGAAAGAAACTTCACATGGTATGCAAATACAAAAGAAAAAGGAAAATTTGAGTTTGCAAAACTAAATGCAGAAAAAGATTTTAAAGATGCAACAGTTCTTGATGCAACAGTTATTGAAGAAACAAATAAGGACGGTTTTTCAAGTAATTCAGTTACACTTGAAGGATTAAAACCAGACACTGAATATATGTATAGATTCTCTAATGGAGATACAGTTTCTGAAGTTAAAACTTTTAAAACTGGTGGAAAAGGAGATTTTAGTTTCTTTGCAGCAGGAGACCCTCAAATAGGGGCTGGTTTTGAAGACGAAGATGAAAAAGGTTGGGACAAAACACTAAAGCTTTTACCAGAATTAGATCCTAGTGCATCATTCTTACTCTCACTTGGAGATCAAGTAAATATTTCAGACAATGAAAGACAATATGATGCTTACATTAATAGAGATGGATTCAATGGATTAACTCTTGCACCAATAATAGGAAACCATGATTCAGGAAATCATGCTTACACAGAACATTTTAAAGTTCCAAACGTGCAAGATGAAGGGACAACAAAGGCGGGAAGCAATTATTATTATGTATATAACAATACACTTTTTATTTGCTTAAATACAAACAAAGCTGATTTTGCTGAACACAAGGCTACAATTGAAAAAGCAATTGCAGAAAATCCGAATGTAAAATGGAGAGTAGTGACATTCCACCAACCACCATATACAGTGGCAACACATGCTTTAGATAAAGATGTTTTAAACATTAGAGCAAATTTAGTTCCAATCTTAAAAGAAAATAAAATTGACCTTGTATTAAATGGACATGACCACGTTTATACAAGAACTCATGTAATGGATGGAACAAAACCAATAATTGAATGGGAAAATGGAGAAGAAGGAAAAGCACCAAGTGAATATGTAAATCCAAAGGGAATTATATATGTTACAACAAACTCTGCATCAGGTTCTAAATTTTATAATATAAAGAATGAAGATTTTGAATATTCAGCAGTAAAGAACCAAGAAAAAATTCCAAACATTTCAAATGTAAAAGTTACAGATAATTCAATTGAAGTTACAACTTATAGAACTAGCGACAAATCTGTTGTAGATAGTTTTAAAATTGTAAAAGAAGATAAAAAAGAAAATCAAGACAAACCAGTTATTCCAACACCAGTTGAACCTGAAAAAGACAATAAAGATGACAAAGAAGAATCATCTTCAAATGTAAGAAGACACAGAAGCCACAGCCATACAAAAACATACCCTGTATATACGTCAAAGTCTAGTAATTTTACAAAGGAAGATGCCTTGAAGAAAGGTGAAGAAATTGCAAATAAAAATTTAGCAAAGAATTCTGGAAAAGCTACTGATATTGATGGACATTGGGCTAAAGATTCAATAAATTACGCACTTGAAAATAATTTAATTGACTTAATAGGAAATGAATTTAAACCAAATAAAAATGCTACAAGATATAATGTAGTAAAGGCATTGGGAAGATTCAAAAAAATTGATGTGGAAAAATATAAAGGCAAGTCTTTGAAAGATGTTGATGCAAATTCAGAAGAATCTGCTTATGTAAATTGGGCAATCGAAAATGGTATTATAGTAGGCTATGAAGATAATACTTTTGGAGGAGATAGAGAGATAACTCGTGAAGAAATTGCGAGAATACTAAATTTATTTGCTGAAAAATTTGATATAAAAGTAAAGAATCTAGAAGCTCCTAAATTTAAGGATCAAAATAAGATTTCTGACTGGGCATCAAAAGATGTAAAAGAAGCAACAGAAAAGGGTCTATTAGTTGGACGTGATGATGGAACTTTTGGACCTAAAGATAATTTAACTAGGGCAGAAGTCGCTCAAATGATTGTAAACATGATTAAGTAAAATCATAAGTTAAAGTAAATCTCAGTGTAAGAGCTGAGGTTTATTTTTATCTAATTTTTTATTGAAAAACAATAAAAAATTATTGAAAATCATTAAATGAAGTTTTATAATTAAGGCAAAAGGAGGTTCTTATGAAAAATTTTAGAGTAAAATTTATTGGTACGCTTTTAATTGTTGCTGTGATTGTTTTATCCTTTGCATCTTATGGAATTTTTAAATTTTCAAATATAATGACTAAAATGTATCCTATGTTTTTAAATATGAAATATCCAATGTTATTTTTGTGTGAAAGTATTGTTGTAGTTTTAATTTTTGCAATTTTATTTGGAATTTTTGCACTTAAAAAATATGGCGATGGAAAAGTCTTTGGAAGAGAAATGTTATTTGATCTTCAAGTTATCGCTCTTTCCTTTATAGGGATTTGTTTAATTTCTATTTTGTGCATAATTTATACTGATTTTAATTTAGATGGATCTATCACAAACTTGATTTTTATTGGAATTTCTATTTTGTCTATGTTAATTGCACAAATTTTTCTTCTACTTTCAGATCTTATTAAAGAGGGCATTGATTTGAAAGTAGAAAATGACCTTACGATTTGAGGTAGAGTATGGGAAAAATAATTGTGGATTTAGACATTGAACTTGCAAAAAATAAGATGACTCTCACAGAACTTTCTGAAAAAGTTGGAATAACTATTGCCAACCTTTCTATTTTAAAGACTAATAAGGCAAAGGCTATAAGATTTTCAACTCTTTCAGAAATTTGTAGGGTGCTAAATTGTGATGTTGGAGATATTTTGAGATATGTAGGTGATGAAGATGAGCGATAAAAAATTTAAAAAAGTGTTAACCTTTATGTTTGGAATTTTTATAATAGCTATTTTGATTTTATTTTTTGTATCTGACAGGCGAGATCAATCTGTAAAAGAAGTGGAAAATGAATTTGGAATAGAAATTCCAAAGGGTGTTAAAAGAGAAAGAGAACTTTATAAAGAACTGGATTTTCACGGAGATGGAGAAGCTGCGATTTTATTTAGCGCAGGAGAAAGTGATATTAAAGCTGTAGAAAAGGAGTTAAAGGATTATAGGGTCATAAATGATAAAGATAAAGAGGCTGCCATAGAAACTTGTTACATAAAAGTTTGTAAAAGAGGCTTTGATCCTTTGGTGAGTTTGGATAATAAAAAATATTTTAAAGAAACTTCTAATTATAAATTTGAAAATGTATATGGAAATTTTATCGCCATTATAATTGATGAAGAAAAAAATGAAATTTTATTTTTAAAATGGGATACATGACTTTAGTAAAAGACTTTGCAAAAAAGCGAAGTCTTTTGTTTTTTAGATTTTACTTTAGATGAAAGTCTTTGTTAAAAAATAAATCTATGTTTTAAAAAGTTTACTAGGGGTAGCTTTTATATAAGTGGAAATTTTACTAATTAAATAGAATTTAAAGGAGAATATTATGGCTAAACCAAAAATTAATCTTGATAAAAAATATGGGCTTTTTATTGGCGGAGAATTTGTTGAAGGAGAAACTGGAGAAACTCTAGATGTATATTGCCCTGCTGATGGAAACCTTCTTTCTAGCATAACACAAGCTAGTGAAAAAGATGTTGATAAAGCCGTTGAAGCTGCATGGGAAGGTTTCAAAGAATATAAAAAAACAAATAAATATGAGAGGGCAGAAATTTTAAATAAAATTGCAGACATCATTGACGAAAACGCAGATCACCTTGCAATGGTAGAAACTTTAGATAATGGTAAACCAATTAGGGAAACTAAAAATATAGATATACCACTTGCATCTGAACATTTTAGATATTTTGCTGGAGCAATTTTGGCGGAAGAGGGAAGTGCCAACGCTATTGATGAAAATACTCTTTCAATAGTTCTTCGTGAACCACTTGGTGTTGTTGGACAAATTATTCCATGGAACTTTCCATTTTTAATGGCAGCTTGGAAACTTTCACCAGCACTTGCAGCAGGGGATGCTGTTGTGATTAAACCATCTTCTACAACTTCTCTTTCTCTTCTAGAACTTATGAAACTTATTAAAGATGTTGTGCCAAAGGGAGTTATAAATGTAGTAACTGGTTCAGGCTCTAAGTCTGGTGAATATTTACAACACCATGAAGGACTTTCAAAACTTGCTTTTACTGGGTCAACAGAAGTTGGATATAAAATAGCAGAAGCTGCGGCAGAAAAATTAATTCCAGCTACTTTAGAACTTGGTGGCAAGTCAGCAAATATTTTCTTTGACGATTGTGATATGGATCTTGCCATAGAAGGTCTTGCAATGGGAATCTTATTTAATCAAGGACAAGTATGTTGTGCAGGTTCAAGAGTTTTTGTTCACGAAAATATTTACGATGAATTTGTAGAAAAGGCAATTGCAAAGTTTGAAGAAGTTAAAGTTGGACTTCCTTGGGAAGAAGACACTCAAATTGGTGCACAAGTAAATAAATCTCAAATTGAAAAAGTCTTGGGCTATGTTGAAATTGCAAAAAAAGAAGGTGCAACAATTGCTGTTGGTGGAGAAAAAGCTACGAAGAATGGAACAGAAAATGGATATTTCACAATGCCAACTCTTATAACAAATGCTAAAAATGATATGAAAGTTGCAACGGACGAAATCTTTGGACCAGTTGCAGTTGTAATTAAATTTAAAGATGAAGATGAAGTAATAAAACTTGCCAACGATTCTCAATATGGTCTTGCAGGTGCAGTTTGGACAAAGGACATAAATAAAGCACTTAGAGTTGCAAGAGGAATTGAAACAGGAAGAGTTTGGGTTAACACTTATAATCAACTTCCAGCAGGTGCACCTTTTGGTGGATATAAGAAATCTGGTATAGGAAGAGAAAATCACAAGATGATGCTAGATGCTTATTCACAAGTTAAAAATATTTTTATAGATACTTCTGAAAAATCTTCAGGCTTGTATTGATTAAAATTTAAAATAAGATTTTTAGGAGGCTTCACATTTAAGTGGAGTCTTTTTTGATGGAAATACTTTTATTTAATAATGTAGAGAAGTACAAAAAGAAAAGCAAGTGTGATAAAATTAATATAATAAATAAAATAATTATAGGAGTGATGTCATGAGTATAGTGAAACCTTCAACGCTTCCAGGATTTATGGAACTTCTTCCAAAGGATCAAATTCTTTTTAATGAGATGAAAGATATTATAAGAAAGAATTTTGAAAAGCACGGTTTCTTACCAATAGATACGCCAGTTATAGAAAAATCTGAAGTTCTTCTTGCAAAGGGCGGCGGCGAAACTGAAAAGCAAATTTATAGATTTAATAAGGGCGACACAGACATGAGTCTTAGATTTGATCTTACAGTTCCTCTAGCGAGATACACTGTGGAACACATGAATGACCTTTCCTTTCCTTTTAAGAGATACCAAATAGGAAAAGTATATAGAGGGGAAAAAGCTCAAAAAGGACGCTTTAGAGAGTTTTATCAATGTGATATTGACACAATTGGAATGGGGGAACTATCTCTTGTAAATGATGCTGAGTTTCCTGTAGTAATTTATCATACTTTTAAGGAACTTGGCTTTGCAGATTTTACAATTCACTTAAATAACAGAAAAATTTTAAAGGGATTTTTTGCATCTCTTGGAATTGAAGATTCTATGAATGTTTTGAGAATTGTGGATAAGATTGATAAAATTGGTGAAGAAAATGTACTATCAGAACTTTCTGAACTTGGATTGGAAAAAGATTTTGGAGAAAAAATTTTAGATTTTATAAAAATCAAAGGCAGTACAGATGAAATAATTGAGCAATTAAATGATTTAAATATTGAAAATGAAATATTTCAAGAGGGTCTTAATGAAATAACACAGGTTATAGGATACATGAGAGATTTTGGGATTGATGAAAATTGTTTTGATATAGATCTTAAGATTGCAAGAGGACTTGACTATTACACAGGCACAGTTTATGAAACAACTCTAGACAATTATCCAAAGATTGGTTCAGTTTGTTCTGGCGGAAGATATGAAGATCTTGCAAGTTATTACACAGACAAAGCTCTTCCAGGTGTGGGGATTTCCATTGGGCTTTCAAGATTATTTTATCAATTAAATGAGGCAAATATTATTTCTAGTGAAGAAAAGTCTTTAATAGATCTTTTGATTATTCCTATGGATGATTGCGTATCTGAAGGAATAAAATTATTGAGTGAGCTTAGAGAAAAGGGACTCAAAGTTTCTGTTTATACTGAGTTTGCAAAATTAAAGAAGAAATTTAAATATGCTGATCAAACTAAAGTTGATTATGTAATTGTCCTTGGCGAAGAAGAAGTGAAAAATAGAAGATATAGTTTAAAAAATATGAAAACAGGAGAACAAGTAGAAGTATCCTTTGAAGAGTTAGTAGAAAAATTTAATGGGTGAGTGCGACTCCTTTGAAAAAGCTTCCTATTCAGTCGCTTTTTCTGCAGTCGCATGCAATAAGGTTCTTCAACAGTTCAGCCATCGCTATGCTTGGCTTCACTGTGAAGACCACTCCAATCGCGACTTGTCACGATTGTCGTTACCATTAAAAATATGAAAACAGGAGAACAAGTAGAAGTATCTTTTGAGAAGTTGGTAGAAAAGTTTAGATAATAAATATTAAATGACTTATAAATACTTTGTTTAGTTGTTTATAAGTCATTTTTTGTTGCACTTTTTTTTATTTAAGATTAAAATAGGATAGAAGTTTGAAGAAATGAGATGAGATTTTGAAAAGAGAAGATATAAGAAATATAGCAATTATTGCACACGTTGACCATGGGAAGACTACACTTGTGGATGCACTTTTAAGACAATCTGGGATTTTTAGAGATAACCAACAAGTAAGTGATAGAGTAATGGACTCTAATGATATTGAAAGAGAAAGAGGAATTACAATTTTATCAAAAAATACTGCTGTAAATCACAATGGAGTAAAAATAAACATTATTGACACTCCAGGGCACGCAGATTTTGGTGGAGAAGTAGAACGTGTTTTAAAGATGGTAAATGGAGTTGTACTTTTAGTTGACGCTTTTGAAGGACCAATGCCACAAACAAAATTTGTTCTTAAAAAAAGTTTTGAACTTAATTTGCCTGTAATTGTATGTATAAATAAAGTGGACAGACCTGAAGCTAGACCACTTGAAGTTGTAGATGAAGTTTTGGATTTATTTATTGAACTTGGAGCTGATGACGATATTCTTGAATGTCCTTTTGTATTTGCATCAGCAAAACAAGGAATTGCATCATTAGATTTAGATGATGAAATGACTTCAATGGATCCACTTTTTGAAACAATTATAAAATACATTCCTGCACCAGAAAATAAGGACGACCTGCCTTTTAAACTTTTAATTTCTACAATTGATTACAATGAATATGTTGGTAGAATTGGAATTGGAAAAATTGAACAGGGAATAATTGAACAAAACGATAAGCTTGTTAGAGTTAACAAACAAAAACCTGACTTTCAAGAAAATATAAAAATTGCACAAGTTTATGAATTTGAGGGATTAAATAGAGTAGAAGTTGATTCGTCAAGATCTGGTTCAATTGTAGCCGTAACAGGAATTGAAGATATAAATATTGGAGATACAATTACGTCTACTGAAGATACAGAAGCTCTTGAGTTTGTAAAGATTTCTGAGCCTACAATTTCAATGAATTTTTCTGTAAATGATTCACCTTTTGCTGGAAGAGTTGGAAAGTTTTTAACTTCTAGACAGATAAAGGCTAGGTTGAATAGAGAACTTCAAACTGATGTTGGACTTAGAGTTGAAGAAACTGATACAACAGATTCCTTTAAGGTCAGTGGAAGAGGGGAACTTCACCTTTCCGTTTTAATAGAAAATATGAGACGTGAGGGATATGAGTTTCAAGTTTCAAAGCCACAAGTTTTGTATAAATATGACGAAAATGGAAAAAAATTAGAGCCAACTGAAAGGGTAACTATTGATGTGGATAGTGTCTATGCAGGGTCTGTAATTGAAAAACTTGGCAGAAGAAAGGGAGAACTTGTAAATATTATTGAACCTAATGGTGGATATCAAAGACTTGAATTTATAATTCCTTCAAGAGGTCTTATTGGTTATAGAACAGAATTTATGACTGATACTAAGGGAAGTGGAATTTTAAATTCTATTTTTGAAAGCTATGTACCATATAAAGGAGAAATACCTAGAAGAGTAAATGCTTCGATTGTTTCCTTTGACAAAGGTGTTGCGTCAACTTATGGTCTAAATAATGCACAAGAGCGTGGCACACTTTTTGTTGAGCCAGGCGAAGATGTCTATGAAGGACAAGTTGTTGGAGAATCTCCAAAGGGAATTGAAATTGAAGTTTCTGTTACAAAATCAAAGAAACAAACAAATGTAAGAGCATCAGGATCAGATGAAGCACTTAGACTTTCTCCTGTAAAGAAGATGAGCCTTGAAGAAGCTCTTGAATTTATTGAAGATGATGAACTAATAGAAATAACTCCTAATGAATTTAGACTTAGAAAGAAAATTTTAGATTCTCAACAAAGATACAAATCAAAGAAAAATAAATAAAATTAATAGAGGTGCTCTATGATCAATACCTATTTGGGAATGTTTAAAGACTTTGCACAAATTTATTCATTTTTATTTATAGCAAATGTCTTAATTTCTGCTTTTATAATTTTATATGACAACAAAAAACCGACGTCCACACTTTTATGGGTGATGGCAATAAATTTTCTTCCCATAATTGGTTTTGTCCTCTATCTATTTTTGGGACAAGATATTTCTAAATCAAAAATATTTGAAGGAAAGACTAGAGCTGATAAAATTTTAGAGAAAGAATCTACAAGTCAGCTTAGAGAAATGGAAAATGATGAGTTTGTGTATTCCAACAAAAGAACAGAAGAGTATGTGGACATGATTGAAATGTTCAATAGGGCTGAAGAGGAGATACTTTATACAGACAATAAAGTAAAAGTTTTTAACAATGGAAAAGATAAGTTTGAAGAACTTTTTAGCGATTTAAAAAAAGCTAAGCATACAATTTATGTTCAATATTATATTTATAAGTCCGATAAACTTTCAACAGAGTTTACAAATATTTTGATTGAAAAAGCAAAAGAGGGCCTTGATGTCTATTTGTTAATAGATGGTATGGGCATTAGGAAGATGAAGCTAAGTGATAAAAACAGAATTATCAAAGCAGGAATAAAGTTTGGTATATTTTTTCCAGGTTATATCGACAAAATAAACACTCACATGAATTATAGAAATCACAGAAAAATTGTTGTAATAGACAAAAGGATTGGGTATGTAGGTGGTTTTAATGTTGGTGATGAATATGTGTCAAAGGGCAAGATGGGATTTTGGAGAGATACTCATTTAAAAATAGAAGGGCCAGCTGTAAACGGTTTGGCATGGAGGTTCTTTTTAGATTTTAAATTTGCATCAGAGGATTATACTAAGGGATTTACAACTGAGTTATTTCCTGAAATAGAAGATGGAGTGGACATAAATATTGTAACTAGTGGTCCAGATACAAAGGCAGATTCTATTAGAAATGGTTACGAAAAATTAATTACATCTGCAAAAAAGGAAATTTATATTCAGACACCTTATTTCGTGCCAGATGAGGGACTTTTAAAAGCATTAAAAGTTGCAGCATTAAGTGGAGTAAAGGTTAATATAATGTTTCCCAAAAAGAGGGATCACCCCTTTGTGCATTGGGCATCTCTTTCATTTTTAGGAGAACTTATAAAATGGGGAGTAAATGTATATACTTATGAAGGTGGATTTCTTCACACAAAAATAGTTATATCAGATGATTATCTTTCAAGTGTTGGAACTGCAAATTTTGACATAAGAAGTTTTGAACTAAATTTTGAAGTAAATGCTTTTTTATATGACGAAGAGTTAAATAAAAAGTTGAAAGACGATTTTATAGAAGATTTGAAAAGCTGTACAAAAATTACTCCAGAGCTTTATGAAAAAAGATCCAAATTTGTGAGATTTAGAGAATCTATGTCAAGGCTTTTGTCGCCAATCTTGTAAAATGAATTTAGAAATAAATAGAAAAAATATAAAGAATGTAATAATAAAAGTAGAAGATGGTATAATAAAAGTATCTGCTCCATATAAAATAAGCGACAGAGAGATAAAGAGAATTGTTGAAAAAAATAGAGATAAAGTTGAGAGATTGAAAATAAAAGATAAACACAAAAATAGATACAAAAATCTTTTATTTGGCGAAAAAATAGAAGCAAGTTCAGAAATAGAACTTGAAAAAGTTTATAGAAGAAATCTTGAAAAAGTTTTAGATGATATTTTTTATAAATATGAAAAAATTACTGGACTTTCTCCAACTTCAGTAGAAATAAGGAAAATGAAAATAAGATGGGGCACTTGTTATCCAGATAAAAAAGCTATAAAAATAAATTTAAAATTGGCAGAAAGACCAATAGAACAAATAGAAGCAGTAGTTCTTCATGAACTTATACATTTAAAATATTTTTACCACGACGAAAATTTTATAAAAGAGTGTGAAAAATATTTGCCAAATTATAAAGAGTTGGAAAGAGAATTAAAATCATAGGTGAGATAATGAAAAAATTTCTAAAAATAATAGGTATTGTAGTATTAATACTTGTATTAATGAATCTATTTAATATTTCTATATTTATAGGAAATCAAAAAGTAGATAGACATCTCATACTACAAGGTATAAGAAATTTCAATTTGGGAGATTTCTTTGACAAAATTTCAAAATTTATAAAAGAAATATCAAATGGAATAAGAAAAGCTGTAAATAGCTTGTAGAGTTTTAATTCTATTTTTGAAGTAAATAAGAGGAATTTTAGCACGCTTTGGCGTGCTTTTTTTAAATTTATTATTCGGAATTATTTTACAACAGATAGTGTGATATAATTATTTTAGGGTGAGAAAATGGATTTAAAATTTATTATTCTTGGATGTGTTATTCCAGGTCTTATGACAGGGGTTGGAGCAATCCCTATATTTTTTGCAAAAGATATAAGTCAAAAGGCTTTAGATGTGCTTCTTGCTGCTGCAGCTGGGGTAATGCTTGCGGCAACTTGTTTCTCTCTTGTACTTCCAAGTCTTGAAGTAGGAGAGGGAAGAGTGGGAGTCCTTGTTACAGGACTTGGGCTTTTTTGCGGAGCATTAATGCTCGATTTGATTGACAGATATGCACCACATGAGCATTTAATAGATAAAAGACAAGAAGGAAAGAATACAAAAAATATTTCAAAGATTTGGCTTTTTGTAATTGCAATTGCCATTCACAATTTTCCAGAGGGACTTGCAACAGGAGTTGGATTTGGAGGAGATAATGCGTCTAATGGTCTTTCTGTTGCTTTTGGTATTGCTCTTCAAAATATGCCAGAAGGACTTGCAGTTGCACTTGCTCTTGTGAGAGAAGGATATTCTCGCAAGAAAGGTTTTTGGATAGCCACACTTACAGGACTAGTTGAACCAATAGGAGCTTTTTTGGGGGTTTGGCTTGTTTCAATTTTTTCTTCGACTCTCGGATTTATACTTGCACTTGCCGCAGGAGCGATGCTTTTTGTAATAAGTGATGAAATAATTCCAGAAACACATTCAAATGGATATGAAAGACCTGCAACTTATGGAATAGTTTTAGGTTTTATCTTGATGATGTTTTTAGATTCTTTAATTTAATATTTATAATTAACTTGTTGCATTGCAGCAAGTTTTTTGTATTGCAATAAAAAATGCACTGCAAAAACAGTGCAAATTAATTATTTTTTATTGCAATATTTATTTCGAAGGAATTTTCATCTAAAAATTCTTCACGCATATCAACATATTCTGAAAAATAAATTTCTGTATTTTCGTCAAAATTATAAATTGGATGAACTCCGTCTGCAAATTTTAAGTTGCTATTTTTTCTCACATTGTCATAGGAAAATAATTCGCCAACTGCGTGATACTTCAAAATAATTATATTATTAAGCTTTTTTATGTAGCTTGGCTTTTTGTAATCAATTGACATTTCAGAAAGCATGGAAGTCAAGCTTTCTGTTAATTCAAATTCTATTTCTTTTAAATTTTCCATAAAAATTTCTGTCTTGTAATTATTTACATTTATAATATAAGAGTCAAAATTAAAAATCATTTTGCACCTCACTTGTGATAAGGGTGGTTATTTATTATTCTAAAGGCTCTGTAAATTTGTTCCATTAAAATTACACGCATAAGTTTGTGAGGGAAAGTCATCTTTGAAAAGCTAAGTTTGTAGTCAGATTTTTCTAAAACTTCATCTGAAAGGCCAAGGCTTCCTCCAATTATAAAGGTAATATTTGAATAGCCATCTATCATTAAACTATTTATTTTATCGGCAAATTCAACTGAGTCAATACTCTTTCCCTTTATATCAAGGGCAATGACATAGGCATCATCTTTTATTTTTGATAAAATTTTTTCGCCTTCAATATTTTTTACTTTTTCTATGTCCTTTTTGGATAAATTTTCAGGACATGGCTCGTCATTAATTTCAAAAATGCTTAAATCAGCATAGGATTTAAGCATTTTCTTGTATTCATTTATTGAATCTTTAAAATAATTCTCCTTGATTTTGCCAAGCACAATTAAATTGACATTAATCATTTTAATTTTTTAACTTCTTCAAGAGCTTTGTCAAAGTTTACTTCGTCTGTAACTTCAGGAACATATTCAACATATTGAACTTTTCCTTCTCTATCGACTATTACAACGCCACGAGCAAGAAGTTGCAATTCATCAATTAAGAAACCATATTTTTTTCCAAATTCTTTATATCTGTAGTCAGAAATAATATCTGCATTGTCAATTCCCTTTACTGAGCAAAATCTTTCTTGTGCGAAAGGAAGGTCCACAGTTACAGTTACAATTTTAATATCATCAGATAATTTTGTGGCTTCTTCGTTAAAAGTAGTGGCTTGAATTGCACATACAGGTGTATCAATAGATGGTGCAACAGAATAAACTACAATTTTGCCTTTAAGATCAGCTGAATTAAAATCAGAAAGGTCTTTATTGACAGCTTTAAATTCAGGAGCAACATCTCCAACTTTAATTTCTTTACCAGCTAAATTTACTTTATTTCCGCCAAATGTTATATTCATTTTAATTCCTCCTAAAATTATTTTTGTTTTAATTTACACTATATTTATATCCAATTATTTATAATCTTAACAAGTGATTGCAATAAAATGCCATCTTAATTAAAATATAAGTAAGAAAACTTTTGTTAGTTAAAGGGATAAAAGAAGGAGGGAAATATGAAAAAGTATTTAAAAGCCTTGTTATTAATTTTTATGGCAGGAATAATTTTTACAGCCTGCACAGGTAAGGATGAAGGTCTTCCAGACAAAAAAATTTATAATGTAAAGTGGACTTTGGAAAGTATGATAAATACAGATGATGGAGTAGAATTAAGCAATGACATGGCTCTTAAATTTGACAAGAAAAATTTTGTCATGACTGATATAAACAGTGCCTATGACTATACTGGCACTTATAAATTAAAAAAGGTTGGCGCAGGCTATGAAGTTATTATGAAGTTTGATGACTTTGAAGAACCTGCCATTGGTGCCTATGATATGAAAACTCAGATGGACAAAGACCCTGTACCAAACCTGGTTTTTGATTTTATGGAAAGGACCTATTCCTTTATTGGTGAAGAAAAAAATTAAATGAGTCAGGAGTTTATTTTGAAAAAATATATATCTTTTATAATATCATTATTTTATTTTCCAACTTTAAACCTAATTTGTATAAAAATTTTTGAACACATAAATGAGAGACTTCAAGCGACTTTTGATATAAAATATATGATCATTTTAGATGGTGTGAAAATTTTAATGATTTTGTTTTTGGGTTTTATGCTCGCCTATTATACTAATTTCTCATCCAAACTATCTAAAAAGACTCTTGGAATATTTTTATTAATTGAAATTTTTATACTTGTAATCTATGTATTCATAAAAAAATATTGTTTGCAAGAAAATTTTGTTTACCTTTATGATTTTAATGCCTTGTATTTTTTCTTGCTTATAGGAGAAAATATTTTTTTACTTTTACATCAAAATCATGAATCAAAATCATGAATTATAGTAAAAATTTATACTTTATTATTTAAGGAGGGACAATAATGTGTAGAACACTAAAAAAATCTATATTAATTCTAATGTTTTGTTTTTTGTTACTAGGAAGAACTTTTGCGGCTTCTGGTTATGAGACACAACAAAACTCTTATTTTAAAACTGTGACTGGAGAAGTCATTCCGTTGAATGTAAAAGTTAAAGAGGTCAAATTACCTGTTCTCAATTCAGTCTCAAACAACTCAATTGACGATAGTGCATTTGTTGAATACGAAGTTTATTTACCATCTAAAGTAATAATGGAGGGGTATAGTGGAAGCCTATCAGATGATACAACTAATGGGTATGTTAAAGCGTGGGCTCGATTAAATTATAAACATAGAAATGGAAAATATTTACTTACATCAGTAGAAGGAAACTGGAGAATTATTGATAGATTAAACAATATTTCTATTAAGAATACAGAACTTCTTATTGCATGTAATTCATACCCACCTGATAATCAACGATCTCGCTTTGGGGTTTCAGTGCCTTTTAATGTAAATACAGGATTTTCTGAGTACGCAGATTCCAATTCCCCATTTGTTGCAATTGGAGCGAATACATTTGTAGATGTATATTCTAATGAATATATTTTTAAGGGAAACTTAATGCTGCATATTCCAATAGCTATTAAGTCAGCGATTGATCCGAGTTCATTTGCTAGAGCATATTAATTTATAAACTATTATATAAAATTAAAAAAACGCATTAAAACATGTAAATATGGTGGTTTTGTTATTAGTTTTACTTTTTGTTAGAAATCACTAGTTAAGAAATAGACTATGTTAATAAAAGGTAGGCAGAAAAAATGTACTTTAGGAAAATCAGAACAAGAATTAGGCACTTTTGAAAAAATATTGAAAAATATATTTTAATAAAAAAGTTGATGTGTAGAATAGATTTACCTATCTTGCACATCAGCTTTTTTTAAAATTAAAATTTACGATAAAAAGGCTCTTCTCAGAATGAAAAGAGCCTTAATTTGTCTTAAATTCTTAATTATTTGTATAAAATCTTTTTTACATTAACTTTGAAACATTTCTTGCATAAGCAATTGGGTCTTCTATGTCTAGACCTGCAACAAGTCTTGCTCCGTCGTATAAGAGTTTTGTGTAAGTCTTGAATTCTTCTGAAGCTTGGTCCATTTCCTTTAGCTTCTTAAGGGCAGGGTGGTTTGGATTTACTTCTAGAACCTTGTCTGCCTTGAAGCCCTGGTTGTTTGGCATGTTTTTAAGAGTTTTTTCCATTTCAATGGAGATTTCCCCCTTGCTTGAAAGGTAGGCTGCATCATCTTTTAGATTTGGATTTTCTCTAATTGATGAGACTTCTCCTTCCAAGATTTCCTTCATCTTCTTCACATAGTCTTTAAGAGTTTTTTCGTCTTCTTCTTTTACATCTTCTGTTTCAGAAATTGACTTAAACTTCTTGTCGTCATATTCTTCTAACATCTTAATGACAAATTCGTCAATTGGGTCTGTTAGGGCAAGAACTTCTATGTCCTTATCAATAAAGTGCTTGATTTGTGGTAGGTCCTTAATAGCTTCGATTGAGGATCCATTTGCATAGTAGATAAAGTCTTGGTCTGGCTTCATTTCTTTTCTGTATTCATTGAAAGTTGCATCTTCTCTTTTTGTTGTAGCAAAAATAAATAGGTCTTTTAATTTATCTTTGTCAGCACCATAATTTTCATAAGCGCCTGACTTTAGGCTAACTCCAAAGTTTTTAAAGAATTCTCTGTATTTTTCCCTGTCATTTTTAAGGATTTTTGCAAGTTCATCAAGGATTTTCTTTTCTATATTTTTCTTAATTAATTGCAATTCACGAGTTTTTTGTAGCATTTCACGAGAAATATTTAGAGAAATATCTTCAGAGTCAACTACACCTTTTACGAAGTTCAAATAGTTCGGCAAGAGTTCTTCGCACTTATCCATAATCAAAACTCCATTGGAATAAAGTTCAAGTCCGCCCTTTCTATCTGGATTAAAGAAGTCAAAAGGTCTTCTTGATGGAATGTATAGAATTGATTTAAAGGAAATTGCGCCTTCAACGCTCACATGGATGTGTGCAAGAGGATCTTCAAACCCAAAATGTCTTTGTCTAAAGAAGTTGTTGTAGTCTTCTTCTGTGAGTTCGTTTTTATTTTTTCTCCACATTGGGACAGAAGAATTTAGCACATCGTCTTCTCTATAAGATTCAAATTTTGGATCTTCTTCAGTGGAATCATCGCTTGGTTTTTTCTTTTCAACTTCCATTTTAATTGGGTAGCTGATGTAGTTGGAGTAGTGGCTCACAAGATCTCTTATTTCATATTCATCAAGGTATTTATCATAGTTTTCATCTTCGCTATTTTCTTTTAAGTGAAGAGTTATAATTGTTCCATGAGAATCTTTTTTTGCATCTTCTATTGAATAACCTTCTGCACCCTGGGACTTAAATAGATGAGCTATATCATCTTTATAAGATTTAGATAAAACAGAAATTTCATCGGCAACCATAAATGCAGAGTAGAAGCCTACCCCAAATTGTCCAATGATTTCGTGATTATCTTCTTTTTCGTTTAATTTTTTAAAATCTAAAGAACCGGATTTTGCAATTGTACCCAAATTTTCTACGAGTTCGTCTTCGCTCATTCCAATACCATTATCTTCAATTGTTAAAGTTCTATTTTCTTTATCAGGAGTGATTCTTATAAAATAGTCTTCGTGATTAAATTTTACATTTTTGTCATTAAGTGCAATGTAATACATTTTGTCCATTGCATCACTCGCATTTGAAATTAACTCTCTCAAAAATATTTCTTTATTTGTGTAAATGGAATTTATCATTAAATCCATTAATCTTTCTGTTTGTGCATTGTATTTTTTATTTTTCATAGTATTATCACCTTTCTCATTAGCACTCGAAGCACTCTATTGCTAATAATATATCTTTTTGTTTCATTAGTCAAATTTTATTTTTAAAATATTTTAAGTTAGTTTTGAAAAATAAAATTCTCTAATAAAGAGCCTTAGAAAGTCTAAGTTTAGACAAAAAATTAAATAAATTTCCATAATAAATAAAAATATAAGCTGCAATTGTTTTCAAATTTTTTTAGTTGATGTATAATATATTTGATATTTTTGATTGGAGGGGAAGATGTATAAAGAAGTAGAAAATGGAAATAGAATAAAAATAATTACAGGACATTTTGGAAGCGGAAAGACAGAATTTGCGATTAATTACTGCCTCTATTTGAAAAAATATTTTGAAAAAGTTGCAGCAGTTGACTTGGATATTATAAATACATATTTCAGAATTAGAGAAAAAATGGATTTTTTAGATGAAAGAGGTGTGGAATCATTTTCATCTAATATGAGAGAAAAGAATTCTCTAGATATCCCAGCAGTTGATGCTGCAATTTTAAAACCTTTAGAAAATAAAGATTATAGAGCCGTTTTAGATGTTGGAGGAAATCCTAAGGGTTCGCTTTCTCTTGGAAGGTATAGAGATATTTTGAAAAGAGAAGGGTATGATCATTATTTTGTAATAAATAGAAATAGACCTGAAACAAAAGATTTTGAGTCGGTAAGAGATTTTATTGGACAAGTAGAAGGTCATTCACAGACAAAAGTCACTGGAATAATTAATACCACACATTTTTTAAAGGAAACTACAGTAGATGACATTTTATATGGCGATGAACTTGCAAGAGAAGTTTCAAAAAAATTAAATCTTCCTTATGTATATGCAGTATGCCTTAAAAGTATAGAAAAGGAAGTTAGAGATTTAAATTTAGAAGCAGAAGTTTTTCCAATAGATTTATTTTTTAGAGAAGATTGGATGTTATAGGAGGTAAATTATGGCTAATGGCAGAGTTGAATTTGAAAAAGACAGATGTAAAGGTTGTGGACTATGCGTAACAGTGTGTCCAAAGGATGTTATTGAACTTGATAGAGAAACTATTAATGCAAAGGGATATGCACCAGCAATGGCAAAAAGACCAGAAGATTGTATAGCTTGTCAAAATTGTGCAATAACTTGTCCAGATTCAATAATAACAGTTTATAAAATTTCTTAAGGGGTGTTTACATGACAAAAGTACTTATGAAGGGAAACGAAGCAGTTGGTGCAGCAGCAATAGAAGCTGGATGTAAATATTTTTTCGGATATCCTATTACTCCGCAATCTGAAATTCCTGAATATTTATCAAGGGAACTTCCAAAGGTTGATGGATGTTTTTTGCAAGCTGAATCAGAAGTTGCAGCTATAAATATGCTTTACGGAGCAGCCGGAGCAGGAGCAAGAGTTATGACTTCTTCTTCATCTCCAGGAGTTTCGCTTATGCAAGAAGGTATTTCTTACATGGCAGGAGCTGAACTTCCTTGTGTAATTGTAAATATGATGAGAGGAGGTCCAGGACTTGGATCAATTCAGCCTTCTCAAACAGATTATTTCCAATCAACAAGGGGTGGAGGTAATGGAGATTATAGAACTATAACTTTGGCACCTTCTTCAGTTCAAGAACTTGTAAATTTAATAGAACTTGGTTTTGATTTGGCGGACAAGTATAGAAATCCTGTCGTAATAATGAGTGATGGTGTTCTAGGACAAATGATGGAGCCAGTTGAATTTGGAATGCAAGAAAAAATGACTCTCCCAGAAAAAACTTGGGCAACAAGAGGGAAGGGCAAAAATAATGGAGAAAGAAATATTATAAATTCAATTTATCTTTCTGCCGATGAACTTGAAGAACACAACAAACATTTAATAGAAAAATATAGAGAAATTACAGAAAATGAAATTAGAGTAGAAGCTTATGGTATAGAAGATGCAGATCTTGTTATAAGTGCCTATGGAACTACTGCTAGAATTGCAAAAAGTGCAATAGAACATTTGAGAGAAGAAGGGTATAAAGTTGGTCTTATTCGTCCAATAACTTGTTGGCCATATCCTTATGATGCCTTTAAAGATATTAATCCAAATTGTAAAGACATATTAGTTTGTGAAATGAATCAAGGACAAATGACTGATGATGTTAAAATTGCAGTTGAAGGAAGACAAAATGTTCACTTCTTTGGAAGACAAGGTGGAGTTATTCCAAATGTAGAAGAAATAAAAGAAGCTGCTCTTAATGTTTTAGGAGGTCTTAAATAATGGAAAAAACTAATGAAAAAGTTTTATATAAATATTCAGAAGGTTTGACTAGAAATGAAACACATTACTGTCCAGGATGTACCCATGGAGTAATTCATAAACTTGTGGCAGAATCGCTAGTTGAACTTGGAGTTTTAGATGATGCAATTGGAGTTGCACCAGTAGGATGTGCAGTTCTTGCATATAAATATTTTAATTGTGACATGCATGAAGCAGCACATGGAAGAGCACCAGCAGTTGCAACTGGAATAAAAAGAGTGCATCCAAATAATCTTGTGTTTACTTATCAAGGGGATGGTGATTTGGCATCAATTGGTACCGCAGAAATTGTACAAGCAGCACATAGAGGAGAAAATATTTCAACAATTTTTGTAAACAATGCAATTTATGGAATGACTGGTGGACAAATGGCGCCAACAACATTAGTTGGGCAAGTTACAACTACTTCTCCTTATGGTAGAGATGAAAATTGGTGCGGAAAGCCACTAAAAGTTTCTGAAATGCTTGCTACAATTGACGGAGCAAAATTTGTTGAAAGAGTTTCAGTTGACACTCCAGCAAATATTAGAAAAGCAAAAAAAGCAATAAAAGAATGTTTCAAGCATCAACTTGAAGGTAAAGGCTTTGGAATAGTAGAAGTATTGTCATCTTGTCCAACGAACTGGGGACTACCTCCAGCAGATGCGCTTGCATGGTTAAGAGATAATATGATTCCATACTATCCACTAGGAAATTTTAGGAGGGAAGACTAATGGCTACAAGAGATATTATTGCCGCTGGATTTGGTGGACAAGGTATTATGGCAATGGGGCAACTTATAACTTATTCAGGGATGCTTGAAAACAAATTTGTATCATGGCTTCCAAGTTATGGACCAGAAATGCGTGGAGGATCAGCAAATTGTTCTGTTGTAGTTTCAGATGAACCAGTTGGATCTCCCGTTATTTCACAAGCAACAGATGTAATCGTAATGAACGAACCATCACTAGAAAAATTTGAAGAGTTTGTTGCACCAGGAGGAAATTTATTTTTAAATTCATCACTTATAAAATCTTTTCCAAAAAGAAATGACATAAATGTATTTTCTATACCAGTAAATGATCTTGCAATAGAACTTGGAAATGCAAAAGTTGCAAATATGGTAATGCTTGGAGCATTTTTACAAGTTACAAACACTGTAAAAACAGAATCGGTAATAAAAGCTTTTACCAAAGTTTATGGAGATGCAAAGAAAAAACTTCTTCCTATAAATGAAAGAGCAATTGCAACTGGACAAGATGCAATAAAAGAAGCAGGTTGTGTAGGTGGAATTTGTCAAATAATGCCAGAAAAAACTAATGCCGAAGTCACAAGTAATTATTCAAGACAAAGTGCTGCAAATATTGAACTTAGTGGAACTGATTTAGAAAATATTGAATACTTAAAGACAATTAAAAAATATTCTGAAGAAGATGATGAAAAAATCTTTGAAAATGAAGTGACAATTGTAGATGAAGCCCTTTTTGTAGAAGAAGAATCAATTAAATTCTGTGATAAAGCTGCTGAAATATTAAATGGTGACGATGCAGGAGAAATTTTTGCATCACTTTCACAACAATCAGAAGAGCACATATCTTATCTAAAGGGTCTAAAGGAAAATATAAAATCAAAGGACAATACATCTTTTGCAGATAAAGTCAAAGCAAAATTCACAAAAAGAGAAGATTACGATTGGGGCAAAGTTGATTCAGAAAAGGCAAGATTAGCACTAAATGTATTTGCAATTGCAAAGGACATAAAAAATCAATCGATAGCTTTTTATAATAAAGCAAAAGAAAATACAAAAGATGAAAATGCAAGAAAACTATATGATGAACTTGAATATTGGGAAAATTTTCAATTAGAACAAGTAACAGGTCAGTATGAAATTTATAAAGATGAATGGTGCTCTGACCAAATGTTTTCAAAAATGTAAGATTTGTAAAAGTAAAAAATTAAGAAGCATCAAAGTAGGTGCTTCTTTTTTACTTTATAAAACATCCACAAAGATTTTATTCTCTTAAGATCTTTATAATGTTTAAAATTTACTTGTAGAAATTTATTGAGGGATATATTTTTTGTTTTCATCGCCAAGTGTATATTGGGCTAGAGTAGATATAACTGTATAAACCAAAATAGATGCTAGATTTGCAGTTACAGAATCGTGGTCAAACCTTGGAGAAACTTCTGCAATGTCAAAACTCATTGGCTTTCCTGTTGAAAAAATGTGTTTTAAAAGCAAAATTACTTTTTCTGGATCGACACCAAGTGGTTGTGGTGCAGAAACTCCTGGTGCAAAACTAGATGTAAAACAGTCCATGCAGATTGTAATATAAAGGTAGTCTTCCTTTTTTATATACTCATCGAGATTATTTACAATGTCAAAAAAGTTTTCGCTAATCATATCTTTGCCAAGGACATAGTTCACGCCAAGTTCATCAGCAGTTCTAAAAAGTGCAAGTGTGTTAGAGTGTTTTTGAATCCCCATTACATAGTAGGCATATTCCGTTCCCTTTTCACGAGTATAGTTTGAAATTTGTCTAAACATTGTTCCACTTGTTCCAGTTCCCTTTTCATAAGGTCTTAAATCAAAGTGTGCATCAAAGTTTAATATTCCAAGTTTGTTATCTTCTTTGTCATCTAGAAAGGTTGAAAGTCCCTTGTAGTGACCAAAGGCAGTTTCGTGACCGCCTCCAAGAACAATTGGAAATAAATTTAAATCTAGAATTTTTTTTACAGCTTTTGCAAGCTCGTCTTGACTTGCCTCAAGAGTTGTATATTTACTTGTGACATTTCCACAGTCAAAGATTTTTACTTCTTTTGAGAATTGACATGGAAGTTTTGCAAGTTCTTTTCTTATAGCAGAAGGACCCGCAGCTGCACCAAATCTACCTTTATTAAGTTCAATTCCTTGGTCTGATTCAAACCCTAAGATGCCAAAGGCAAGTTTTCCATCAAAAGGAGTTAGATCTTCATCGTTTAAATCAAGACCTTTAACCCATTGATGCCATCTAAAACTTTCATAGTCATTTTCATCATCAATTCTACCTGACCATATTCCCATTTCTTGTGGGCTGTAATAATTTATCATTTTACACCTCAATTTACTTTGTTCTTTGGAGTTTTTCCATTTTTAAAATCAATCAAATTGTCCTTTGCATTTTTGCCCATCTCAAGCCTTGCTTCAAAAGTTGCATTGCCCAGATGGGGTGCAAGAATTACATTGTCGAGGGCCAAGAGTTTTTCATTAACTTTTGGTTCTTTTTCATATACATCAAGAGCGGCACCTGCGATTTTATTTTCTATTAGTGCATCAGCAAGGGCATCTTCGTCAACAATTGGACCTCTGGACGCATTTATTAATATAGCACTTTTTTTCATCATTTCAAGTTCTTTTTTGGAAATCATGTGGCGAAGTTCAGGCACAAAAGCAGTGTGTAAACTTAAGAAGTCAGAATTTTTTATTACATCATCTTTTTCCATGTATTTAAGAACAAATTCTTTTTCAAAATCTTCTTTTCTAGTGCGAGAATAATAAATTACATTCATTTCAAAAGCCTTTGCTCTTTTTGCAAGATTTTTTCCAATATTTCCAAGACCAATTATGCCAAGAGTTTTATCTTTAAGTTCACTTCCAAGATAAAAAGTTGGACGCCAGCCGTAAAACTTTCCTTCTCTTGTAACCTTATCGCCAGATACAATACGTCTTGCAGAAGCAAGCATTAGTCCAAAAGTAAGCTCTGCAGTAGAAATAGCAGATGCAGGAGCAGGTGCATTTGTAACAACAATTCCTTTTTCTCTTGCATAATTTATGTCAATATTATCAAAACCAGCTCCGTAGTTTGCAATTATTTTCAAATTATCTGATGCATCAATTACATCTTTATCGATTTTATCAGATAGAGGACATAAAAGAGCATCTTTACCCTTAATTTTCTCAATTATTTCTTCCCTAGTAAGAGGAATATTTGAATTGTGATAAGTTATATCAAAATTCTTATTTAGTTCATTATAAATATCTTCTGGAATATTGCTTGTAATTAATAGTTTCATAAAATCACCTCATTAATTTTATTTTAACACATAGATAAAAAATAGTATAAGAGAAAAGAAAAAAGCAACAGGAAAACGTATTGAAAGAAAAGATAGTATGTTATATAATTAAAACAAACAATATTAATTTTTTATGAAGGAGGGTAGTTGTTAAGATTAAATTATGTAAGTTATTTAGAGTAATTTTTATTTATGATGGAGGTAGTATATGAAAAAAATTATTTCAATATTAATAATATTAATAGGAACTTTAAATATAGTATGCGCAGAATCTGAGCATGGAGAATTTATAGATGACTTCTATGATATCACCATTGAGTGCGATTTAGAAGAAAGAAACAATATTAGTCCTAAGAAAAGCTTTATAACTGGAACTGATGAATATGATACGACCGTTAAAGCTTTATTTCCTGATTTGGCAAGAGCTTACTCGGGCTTTAATATAAATCCATTCACTAAAAGAATAAGTGCTTGGGCAACTACAGCAGCACCGAGTGAATATGAAGTAAGTGTAAGAGGAGATATGTATAAAAATTCTAGGCACTATAATGGTGCTGCTTCCACAAGGGGTTACGGGAAAGTTAATTCATCAACACCTCCGATTAAATATAGGAAAGGAGATAGTTATGAGTTCAGAAGCTTTCATAACTGTTGGAATTCAGCAGGAGTTAAAGTATATAGTGAAAGCTTATATATAACTAAAGGCATATAATCATGAGTTTAAAAGGAACTATTAACATTTGTTTTTCAGATTCGTTAAAAGAAGTTTTAAATGATTTTAATAAAAAATTACAAGTGGTGTCTATCCCAATGATTTTTGACATAGGTAATTTAAAAGAGTTAGAAAGTCTTGAAATACCTAAATACTTAAGTTATTCAGATGTCAATTTAATTGAGATAGAAAATAGTTTAAAGAAAATTAATAAGATAATAGAGATTTCTACTTTTGAAAATTTTGTAGTTTGGTATTCTGAAGATTCAAATGAATATTGTGGCATGTTGTATTTTTTTTATAAAATGAGAGAAAAGAATGATAAGAATATTTATTTAATTAATTGTAGTCAAAAATTATATTTAAATAATTCTCTTGTTGATATAAAAAACACTTCAGAAATAAGAAAAGAATTAATTCCTTTAATTAAAAAAGAAGTTAAGTGGATAAGTTATGCTGATAAACAAAATTACATAAATGAATTTGAATTAAATTTTGCTTTATCAGCTTCTGTTAGAATATACGTTAATGATAAAATAATGACAGTAACTTATTTGAAATTGAGTGAATTGATTTATAATAATTTAGAATGGGGAAATTCATTAGATTATAACATATCTTTAGTAGTTGATAGATTTTCTTTTAGTTATAATGTTGTAACTTACATAATTAAACGCCTTTTGGATAATAGAAATATAAAAATAGAAAATGGCGTGATTATAAGTTGAAAATTAATTATAAAAATAAAAAATTTAAAATAGTTAGTATATTCTTAATTATTGTTACTATTGTAATATTTTTAAGGATTAAAAAAAATGAGACTGTAAATTATGAATATACTAATATTCAATTGTTTGGCTTAGAAGATAATAATCGCACCATAATATTAAATGATAAACAAAATATGGCTGATAATGAAATTAAATTAAATATTAGTTTTTCTACTACTCAAGATTTATTATTCAATACAGTACTAATTAATAACTTTAAAAATGTGGATTTTTCCTTTAATAGCATGAAAAGCTCTAGTTTACAGAAAATAAAATTCCCAAAAACAAAGGAGAAGTCGGTTGATGTTGTTTTAAGAACGGAAAATAAAGACTTGAGGTTAAATGATTATATTTTGATTTTTGTGGAAACTAAAAATGATATAATTGATATTATAAAGCATAAGAGATTTACGATTAAAAATAATGTAGAAAAATTAGATGAAGTAATAGAGCCAGTATATATAAAAAATATATATGAAGAAATAAAACATTTTGACTCAAAAGATATAGAAAACTTATCATTGTTAGATTATAAGTTTTCTGAACTTGAAAGATATTTTAGTGAGAATGAATATAAAAAAACATATATTTATATTGATATAGAAAAGAGTTAAGAAACTCACCCTATTTTGAGAAATTTATAGAAGATATTAATTCTAAAAAGAGTATACCTGTTAGTTTAGTAATATTTTATATGAAAGAGAACAATTGCCAAATAATAGATGGAAGTGTATCATTTATAAACACAGAATTGAATAAAAAGATTTTGATAGAGAATCCTAATTTATATAGTGTACATACAAACGAAGGTTTTCGAATTATGGCTATGTTCTATCCTTTAGAGGAATCTGATGATAAATTATATACTTATAAGATGTCGATTTGGGACACCTTGTTTTATTCTAAAGTTTTTGGACAAAATTAATTGGTAGGTTAAGATTTGAAACGTATATATTAAAAAATTAAATACTTTATATTTATGGAGCTAAAAAGTTTTTAGCTTCATTTTTGATTATGTGATAAAATTTAATTTGGAATTTAAAAAATTCTATATTTTTATATAAATTTAAAAGTTAAGAGGTGATTAAGTGGAGAATAATGAAAACAAATTAGGGACTATGTCCATTCCAAAGCTTTTATTTCAAGTATCTTTTCCTATTGTAATTTCTATGTTTATACAGTCAATGTATAACTTGGTGGACTCATACTACATAGGAAAAATTAATGAGGAGGCATTTACGGCGATTTCAATTGCCTTTCCAATTCAAAATATAATGATAGGAATTGGAGTTGGGACGGGAGTTGGCATGAATTCTCTTTTATCTAGATATTTAGGTGAAAAAAATTATGAAAAGTCTAATAACACAGCGGAAGTAGGTTTTTTTCTTGCTATAATGTATGGAATTATTTTACTTATACTCTCGAGATTTTTGCCACGACCTTTTTTATCTGCACAGACGGATAACGTAGAAATAATTAGTTATGGAATAGAATATTTGCAGATTGTAATGGGACTTTCTATGGGAGTATTTATACAGATTTTTCTTGAAAGAGCTCTTCAATCTACTGGAAGAACTATTTTTACAATGTTGACGCAACTTATTGGAGCTATACTAAATATAATTTTGGATCCTATTTTTATTTTTGGGTATTTTGGACTTCCTGCCATGGGTGTTAAGGGTGCCGCAATTGCAACTGTAATTGGACAAATAATTGGTGCAATTTGTGGATCTATTTTTGAATATAAATTTAATAAAGAAATTGAAATTAAAAAACCTGTATATGATCCCAAAATTATAAAGGAAATTTATAGAGTCGGAGTTCCTTCTATGATAACTATAATCATTCAATCTTTTACTATTTATATATTAAATAAGATGCTATCAGGAATCTCTACATCGGCTATTGCTGCTCTAGGTGCGTATTTTAAAATTCAGTCTTTTGTATTTATGCCAATATTTGGGCTAAATAATGGAGTTGTTCCTATAATTGCATATAATTATGGGGCAAAGAAAAAAGATAGAATTTTAAAAACGATAAAGCTTGCCTTTATAAGTGTGACTGTGATGATGTTGGTTGTTTCGGGAATTGTAATGTTTTTTCCAGAAGAACTTCTATCAATATTTTCCGCATCAGATAAGATGTTAGAAATTGGAGTACCAATGCTTAAAATTTGTGCTCTTTCATACATCTTTGCAGGAATATCAATAGTAGGTACAAGCGTGTTTCAAGCTTTAGGAAATGGAATTTTGGCACTTTTTGATTCAATTCTAAGGCAAATTATAGTTTTACTTCCAGTAGCTTATATTGCAATAAAATATTTTACTGTAAATGAAATTTGGTGGGGATATGTAATTGCAGAGTTTGCATCAGTGCTTTTTGTAATTTATTTTATGAACACCTTTGTGAAGAAAAAGTTGGAATTTATTTGAGCCTTAGATGGCTTAAATGTTGAAAATTTTTTGATTTTGATGTATTATGAATTTAATTTAAATAATCCTAGGAGGAAATATAATGGCTAAAGCAAAATTTGAAAGAAATAAACCACATGTAAACATTGGAACAATAGGTCACGTTGACCACGGCAAGACAACATTAACAGCAGCAATTACACTAGTAATGAATAAAAGATATGGCGGAGGAGAATTCGTAGACTACGCACACATAGACAAGGCTCCAGAAGAAAGAGAAAGAGGAATCACAATTTCAACTTCTCACGTAGAATACGAAACAGAAAACAGACACTACGCACACGTAGACTGCCCAGGACACGCTGACTATGTTAAGAACATGATCACAGGAGCAGCACAAATGGACGGAGCAATCCTAGTAGTATCAGCAGCAGATGGTCCAATGCCACAAACAAGAGAACACATACTATTAGCAAGACAAGTAGGCGTTCCAAAAATTTGTGTATTCCTAAACAAAGAAGACCAAGTAGATGATCCAGAACTAATCGAATTAGTAGAAATGGAAGTAAGAGATTTACTATCAGAATACGATTTTGACGGAGATAACACACCAATCGTAGTAGGAAGTGCACTAAAAGCCCTAGACGATCCAGACGGAGAATGGGGAGATAAAGTAGCAAAACTAATGGAAGAAGTAGACGCATACATTCCAACACCAACAAGAGATACAGATAACCCATTCCTAATGCCAATCGAAGACATCTTCTCAATCACAGGAAGAGGAACAGTAGCAACAGGAAGAGTAGAACAAGGAGTAGTAAAAGTAGGGGACACAGTAGAAGTAGTAGGTCTAACAGACGAAAAAAGACAAGTAGTAGTAACTGGAGTAGAAATGTTCAGAAAACAACTTGACCAAGCAGAAGCAGGAGACAACATAGGAGCCCTACTAAGAGGAGTACAAAGAGAAGAAATCCAAAGAGGACAAGTATTAGCAGCACCAGGAACAATACACCCACACACAAAATTTGAAGCAGAAGTATATGTATTGACAAAAGAAGAAGGAGGAAGACACACACCATTCTTCAACGGATACAGACCACAATTCTACTTCAGAACAACAGACGTAACAGGAGATATCCAATTAGCAGAAGGCGTAGAAATGGTAATGCCAGGAGATAACTCAACGTTCACAGTAACACTAATCACACCAATCGCAATGGACGAAGGATTAAGATTTGCCATTCGTGAAGGTGGAAGAACAGTAGCATCTGGTGTTGTATCTAAAATTATTGACTAATTCTTTAAGATTAAAAATTTAAAAGTAATACAAATAGGAGCAGGTTTAGACTTGCTCTTATTTTTTTGGTTCTACAATATTCTATTAAGGGATGTTTTTTTTATCAATCAATAGATATTATAGAAACTATTTCAACCAGTAAATTTTCTTTTAAAAACTCTATATGTTAGAATAAACTACGGAGGATTTATGAGCATATATAAAGGACTTAATAAATATAAAATTAGAATTTTTGTTGTCATACTTCTTACTTTTGGCAATGCTCTTGGAGAGTTATTTCTGCCAAAACTTATGAGTCTTGTTATTGATAAGGGTGTGGCTTATGGAGATACCAATTATATTTTGAAAATTGGTGCGTTAATGATTTTAGTAGTTATTTTAACAGTTATATGTAGAGCTTCTGCAGCATATCATTCTTCGAAGACTACAATGGCATTTTCAAGAGATCTTAGATACAAATTATTTAGAAAAATTAATTACTTCAGTTTTGATGATGTTGAACACTTTTCTATTTCTTCTTTAATTACTAGGACCACAGACGATGTGAATCAAGTGGAACAAATGGTTTTAATGGGACTTAGGCCTCTTGTGAGAGGTCCGCTTATGTTTGTTGGTGGTCTTATTATGGCCCTTTCTACTAATTTAAAACTTTCTGTTGTTTTTCCCATAACTATTCCCTTTATTGCTATTGGTCTTTACATTGTTATAAAAAGGGGATTACCTTATTTTCCAATTTTGCAAAAAAGACTAGATAATTTAAATGAGCTTTTTAGAAGAAGAATTACAGGACTTCGTGTTATAAGAGCATTTTCGAAAGATGAACATGAAGAAAGAATTTTTGAAAATGCTAATAGAGATTACAAAGACATGGCTACTAAAGTAAATAAGTTGATGGTAAATGTGAGACCGCTTCTTGCTATTATTTTAAATCTTGCTATTGTTGCTATTATGTTTTTTGGTGCAAAGTTAATTGATATTAGAGAAATGGGAGTTGGAGAGCTCATGGCATATATTCAGTACATTACTCAAGTTCTTACTGCAATGATTATGATGAGTTTTCTTCTTTCAATGGTGCCTAGGACTGTTGCGTCTATGAATAGGATAAATGAAGTCTTGGAATATGATTCTACAAGAACTGGTGGAGATAAAAAGCTAGAAGGTGGAATTTATGAGATTAGGGCAAAAAATCTTTCTTTTGCATATCCAGATGCAAGTTTAAATTCTTTAAAAGATATAAATTTTGAAGTCAAAAGCGGTGAAACTCTTGGGATAATTGGAGGTACTGGTTCGGGTAAGTCTACGTTATTAAGGCTTATTTTACAATTTTATGAGCCAGGGGATAAAGAACTTTTTATCAATGGAATAGATATTAAGGACTTAAATAATTATGATGTGAGAGATAAAATTTCCTATGTGCCACAGGAAAATTTTTTCTTTTCAAAAACTGTTTCTGAAAATTTATCTTATGCCAATGAAAAATCAGAGAAAGATCTCATGAAAGAATCCCTTTTGAAAGCAAAAGCAATGGATTTTTTGGGAGATGATCCATTAGATAAAAAAGTTTCTCGGGGTGGAAAGAATCTATCTGGTGGTCAAAGACAGCGTCTTGCAATTGCAAGGGCACTTACAAGGGATGCATCAGTTTATCTTTTTGATGATTCTTTTTCTGCCTTAGATTACAAAACTGACTATGAACTTAGACAAGTTTTAAGAGAAGATTTGAAAAGTAAAATTGTTATAGTTGTTGCACAAAGAGTTGCTACAATTTTGAATGCTGATAAAATTCTTGTGTTAGAAGATGGAGAAGTTGCAGGCTATGGGGATCACAATTATCTTATGAAGAACAATAAAATTTATAGAGAGATTGCGATAAGTCAGGGGCAAGATTATGAATAAGAAAAATAGTACGCTTTCTAGGATATTTGGATATTTAAAAAGTTACAAGTTATTTCTTCTTGTTGCAATTTTCTTGACAATAGGGACTTCTATATTTGAAATTATTTCTCCAAGATTAATGGGAAATATAACTACGAGAATTTTTGAAAATTTAAAAAATAACACTGGCGTTGACTTTGATTATGTTATAAGAATTTGTATAATTTTGGGGTGCTTATATTTTATTCAAGGAGCTTTCGAATTTTTTAGGGGCAGGATTCTTGTTGATATTACACAAAATTTAATTGAGAGAATAAGAAGAGAAATGTCAGAGAAGGTAAAGTATATTCCAACGGCTTTTTTTGATAAAAATAAAACAGGGGATCTATTATCTAGGATGACTAACGATGTTGAAACTCTTGGCAAGAATTTGCAGCAGACAATTTCATCTCTTTTGTCTTCTGTGGTATTAATTGTGGGAATACTTACAGTGATGATAAGAATTTCTAAAATACTAACTTTGGTATTTTTATTTACCCTTCCAATGACCTATTTTTCTACAAAGTTTATATCAAAAAAATCTCAAGGTTATTTTAGAAAGAAGTCAAAGGGAATAGGTTCAATGGTGAGCTTTGTTGAGGAAAATTTTTCTGGATCCGAACTTATAAAGGCGTTTAATTATGAAAAGAGAGCGGAAGATGAATTTTTAGAAATTAATGAAAATTTATATGAAGTTAGCTATAAAGCATCCTTTATGACAGGGATTATGCTTCCAATTATGACTTTTATTTCTAACCTAGGCTATGTAATGTTATCAATTGTTGGTGGATTTTTGGTATTATCGGGTAAATTATTTGTAGGTGACATTCAAGCGGTGATTCAGTATGTGAGAAAGCTTGCAAATCCCATAGAGCAACTTGCGGAAATGGCTTCTATTTTTCAAGCATCAATTGCTTCAGCAGAAAGAATTTTTGAATTTTTAGATCAAGAGCCAGAAGAAGAAATAGTAAGAACTGAAATTAGAAAACCAGTTGAGAAAATAGAGTTTAAAAATGTCTATTTTTCTTATGACAAAGTAAATTCTGTTATAAATAATTTAAACTTGGAAGTTGAAAAAAACAAAACTGTTGCCATAGTTGGATCTACTGGTGCAGGAAAGACAACTATTGTAAATCTACTCATGAGGTTTTATGATATTGATAGAGGTTCTATAAAGATAAATGATGTAGACATAAAAGATGTATCAAGAAAAAATTTGCGTTCTCTTTTTGGCATGGTACTTCAAGATTCTTGGCTATTTAGAGGAACAATTTATGAAAATATTTTGTATGGTCGTGAGGATGCAACTAAGGAGGAAGTAATTGATGCGGCGAAAAAAGTCTATTGCCACTCTTTTATAGAAAAGCTTCCAGATGGGTACGATACAATTTTAAATGAAGATGCATCTAATATTTCTAAAGGTCAAAGACAGCTTCTTACAATTGCAAGAGCACTACTTTCTGATCCGGAAATTTTAATATTAGATGAAGCTACATCATCTGTTGATACTAGAACAGAATCTCTTATACAAAAGGCCATGAAGAATTTGCTTAATGAGAGGACAAATTTTGTAATTGCACACAGACTTTCTACTATTGTTAATTCCGATATGATTTTGGTCTTAGATAAGGGAGATATTGTAGAAAAAGGAACTCATAAAGAGTTAATTGCAAAAAATGGAATCTATGCAGAGCTTTACAATTCACAATTTAAGGATTAGGAGGAATTATGAAGGATTTTATTTTTAATGTAGACACAAAGATACTTTTTGGAAAAGATCAAATGAAAAATTTGGCAAGTGAGATAAAAAAATATGGCAGTAGAGTTTTGCTTGCCTATGGGGGAGGTTCAATAAAAAGGAATGGACTTTATGATGAAATAATAAAAATATTTGAAGAAAATAATATTTTTTATAAGGAACTTTCAGGCATTGAGCCAAATCCAAGAGTTGAATCTGCAAGAGAAGGTGTAAAAATTGTAAAAGAAAATAAGCTTGACTTTATCCTTGCAGTTGGTGGTGGATCTGTAATAGATTTATCAAAACTTGTTGCTGGTGCCGTATTTATTGATGGCGATCCATGGGATATTGTAATTAGAAGAGAAAAGATAAATAAAGCACTTCCAATAGGAACAATATTGACACTTGCAGCCACAGGCTCAGAAATGGACAAAGGTGGAGTAATAACAAATCCAGAAACTACGCAAAAACTTGCTTTTGGCTCAGAATATACTCTTCCAAAATTTTCCATACTAAATCCAGAAGTAACTTATTCAGTAAATGCAAAACATACTGCGGCAGGTGTTGCAGACATAATGAGTCACACTATGGAAAATTATTTCACACTAGATGATGGAGCATATATGCAAAATAAACTTTCTGAGGGAATTTTAAAAACTTGCATACACTATGGACCAATTGCCATGAAAGAGCCAGAAAATTATGATGCGAGGGCAAATATTATGTGGGCATCAACTTGGGCAATTAATGGGCTTCTTTCAACAGGAAAGGAAACACCTTGGTCAGTTCACCCAATGGAACACGAACTTTCTGCATTTTATGATATAACTCATGGAATTGGACTTGCAATTTTAACTCCAAGATTTTTAAATCACATATTAAGCGATGAAACAGTTGATATGATTAGAGCTTTTGGAATAAATGTATTTGGAATAAAGGAAACAGAAAATAAATTTAACGATGCAAAAAGAGCAATTTCTGCACTTCATATGTTCTTTGAACAAGATATGATGATTCCAATGACACTTGGAGAAGTGGGAATAGACGATGAAAAGTTAGAAGAGATGGCAGATAGAGCAGCAAAGCACGCTGGTGGCTCAATAAAAGGTGTTGTAGAACTTAAAAAAGAAGACATTTTAGAAATTTATAAAGCTTCTTTATAATGTAATTTAGACAAAATATATAAAAATAGGGACGGGGAATAAAAACCTCGTCCTTTTTTAAAAGTTTATAAAAATTTTGAATTTATTAAGCTTCTACTGAGTTTTCCCATAATCCATGAATATTACAATAACTTAGTGCGTAAACTTCTCCACCCTTGTCAGTTTTAACAGCAGTTTCTACACAAGGAACAGTTTCGATTTCGCCTTCGCCATGAGCATTAAATTCATAAGAACCGACTTCTGTTGGGAATTTTTCTCCTTCAGGTTTGAAGAATACTTTAATCCATGCAATGTGGTGTTCCAAAGTGTTTGGATGTTCAATTTCTTCACCAACAATTGTTTTGATTTTTAGAAGCCCTTCTTCTTTTTCTACGTGAATTACAGGAACGTGTTTTTCTGTTTTAAAATCAGCAGTTTGTACTGTTTCAGTTAATTTCATTTTTATTACCCCCAAAGTAAATATTTTTGCTATATAAAGTTATTACCCTAAATTAAATAAATTAACACATATATTTAAAAGAAAGACAAAGAAATTTATTTCTAGTATAATAAGAAAGAGGTGTTAAATGAAGGAAATAAAACTTATCGCAACTACAAATATTGGGCTGGAGGCAGTTACTAAGAGAGAACTAATTGATCTTGGATACGATAATTTGAAGGTGAGTGATGGAAAGATTGAAATAAATTGTGGGCTAGAGGATATTCCTATTTTAAATTTAAGACTTAGAACGGCAGAGAGAGTTTTACTTTTAATTGATTCTTTTAAGGCGGAAACTTTTGAAGAACTCTTTGATAAAGTTTTTGAAATAAGATGGTGGGATTATATAAGCGAAAGCGACAATTTTATAATACAGGGCAGAAGTAGGAAGTCGAAATTATTTTCTATTTCAGACTGTCAAAGAATTACTGAAAAAGCAATTATAGAAAAATTAAAGATGAAGTATAAAGTTGCTTGGTTTGAAAAAAGTGGCCCTAGAGTTAAGGTAGAAGTATCTCTTTTAAATGATATTGCAGAAATCACAATGGACACATCAGGAAATGGGCTTCACAAAAGAGGGTATAGAGAGGTAAATTATAAAGCACCACTTTCAGAAACAATTGCGGCAAGTCTTGTAAAACTTTCTTTTTGGAATAAAGATAGGGTTCTTGCAGATCCATTCTGTGGTTCAGGCACTATTCTCATAGAAGCTGCAATGGTAGAAAAAAACATTGCACCTGGACTTATGAGGGATTTTGATTTTGAAAATTTTAAGTTTTTAAATCCAGAAATTTTTAAAGAGGAAAAGAAAAAATGTTATAGCGAAATAAAATATGACGAAAAGCTTGAAATTTTAGCATCAGATGTATCTCATAAGGCAATCCAAATTGCAAGGACAAATGCAGAGATACTTGGACTAGATGAAGATATCTCTTTTTTTCAAAAGGACATAAGGGATTTGGATCTTCCTGATGATTATGGAGTTCTAATAACAAATCCTCCTTATGGAGAGAGAATTGGAAAAGAAGATGTAGATGAATTAAATAGGGAACTGGGGAAACTTGCTAAAAGTCTAGATACTTGGTCTTTTTATATAATCACAGGAAATGAAAATTTTGAGAAAAATTTTGGGAAAAGAGCAGACAGAAATAGAAAACTCTACAATGGAAGACTGAAAACTTATTACTATCAATACTATGGTCCAAAACCAAAAAGATAGTAATTGTTAAGTTAAAAACAATTTGCTATACTGTAAATAATATGGTGAAAGAGGATGACGCATTGACAAATTATTTAAATGAAGACAAGATAGATGACAAAATTGATTTTCAAGTTTTAAATGCAATTGCAGATTTAGTCCGAGTTCTTGATTACAATGAAAAAGTTATCTTTGTAAATAAAGCTATGGAAGATCTTTTGGGTTATGACAGGGACAAAAAAGTTTGTGTAATTGGAGAGGATCTTTTTGATCCTGAAATAACTAGGCGTGCTCTTTTAAGTGGTGAAGTCATTCAAAGAGAAGAAAATATTGGAAGTATGATTTTTTCTGTAAAATGCTCTCCAATAATAAATAAACATGGGCAAATCTTGGGAGTTGTAGAGGTCTTTAGAAATGTCACAATGGCGAGAAAACTCCAAAAAGAAATAATCGAAAAAAATAGATTTATGACAAGTGAAACTATTGCTGCATCTATAATTCAACAGACAGTTCTCCCCAAAAAAGGATTTATAAAAAATTTAAAAATAAATTATGTTTACAATCCTTCTACAATTTTAAGTGGAGATATGTTTGATGTATTTGAAATTGACAACGAAAATATTGCGGTTTATATAGCTGATTCAGTGGGACATGGATTTGCGGCATCTATGGTAACCATGTTTATAAAATCTGTTATAAGAACTCTTGAGGACAGTACGCTTATTTCTCCAAAGAAAACTCTTGAAGAAATTTCAGAAAGATTTACAAGTTTAAGACTTGAAATAGAAAATTATTTTACTTGTTTTTATGGTGTTTATAATAGGAAAGAAGATAAATTTGTATTTTCAAATGCAGGTCATTTGCCAATGCCAATGAGAGTAAGAGATAGAGAATTTAAAAGTTTGGAAGCAGAAGGTTATCCTATCTCGAGATTTTTTGCGAATCCTAATTATGAAGAAAATGAAATAAAACTTTTTTCTGGCGATTATCTTTTATTTATGACAGATGGTGTAGTGGAAGCTAGAAATTCAGATAAGGAAGTCTTTGGATATGATAGAGTTCGTGAAATTATTTCCAATAATAATAGTGATATTTTAGAAATTTTAGAAAGTAAGCTTATTGAATTTAACGAAGGAACTCAAAAAGATGATATATCAATGTTACTTGTAAATGTGTGGTAAAAAAGCTGATTAAAAAAGGTCGGCTAAAATAAATTGTTTATGAAATATTTCAGGCAAATTTTTTATTAAGGTAAATCTTGCCTGTTTTTTATTTTTTGAAATAAAATTTTATAAATTTATCTAAGTAATGTTACAGAATTATTAAATTTTCTAAACTTTTGTAAAATGCTAAAAAATTTTTTATTATTGGGTATAATAGTACTGAGAAAAATATTTTAAATTAATTTATTATAAGGAGGAGAGTTTATGAACAATAAAAAATTACTTAGTCTAGCACTTGCTGGGGTAATGATAACAGCAATGCCATTTAATGTTTTTGCAGACGAAAAGGAAGGAGCACCAGAGGATAAAACTATAGTAGAAGAATCAGCTGGAGAAACAGCAACTGGAGAAGAAAATCCATCTGTCTCAGATACTGAAAAAGTAACAGTAACATTTGATTCAGACGGAGGAAGTGAAGTAGCAGTTCAAACAATTGAAAAAGGAAAGACTGCAAAAACTCCAGT
>NZ_BAEW01000012.1:0-43280 GCF_000246925.1 Peptoniphilus rhinitidis 1-13
CACGATCTTGCGACCGCCAGATTTTGAGTCTGGTGCGTCTGCCAATTCCGCCACTCTAGCAAAAAAAGAAGTGCCCTAGGCACTTTTTATATTGTGGGGTGGATAGTGGGAATCGAACCCACGATCTTCAGGACCACAATCTGACGCCTTAACCAGCTAGGCCATACCCACCACAAACAATAGATACATCTTAACAAATTATAAATTAATTGTCAAGATTTTTTTACAAACTTAAACTCTTAAAGTTCTAAAATTTTATTCTTAAGATTTTCAAGTGCTTTCGCTCTGTGGCTTATTTTATTTTTTTCAGCAACTCCAAGTTCAGCAAAAGTTTTATCAAATCCCTTTGGTATAAAAATACTATCATATCCAAATCCTTGACTGCCCTTTTCTTTTTTTGAAATGCTACCTTCACATATCCCTTCAATTGGAATAATATTTTTGTCTTCATCAATTAAAATTATTTGAGTTTTGAAATATGCACTTCTGTCTTCTTTGTCTTCTAAATTTTTTAAAAGTTTCTCTCTATTTTTTTTATCATCATGCTCTGAAGCATATCTAGCTGAATGAACTCCAGGTTCTCCTCCCAATGCATTTACAAAAAGGCCTGTATCATCAGATAGTACTGCATACTTTGTTCTTTCTGCAATGGCATTAGCCTTTTTTAGAGCATTATCATAGAGCGTTAATCCATCTTCTTCAACTTCAAAATCTAAATCATAAATGTCAGATTTTGCCATGATTTCAATATCTAAATCTCCAAGTATTTCCTTTATTTCTTTTAACTTATTTTTATTATCAGTAGATAAAACTAAAGTCTTCATATATATTTCTCCAAAATATCAAAATACTTAAATATATCACAAATTCCAGTTTTTGCACCTTCTAAAAATTCATTTAATTCATTCATAGAAAAAGTATCCCCTTCTCCAGTACCTTGAATTTCAATAATTTCAAGTTTGTCATTCATAACTACATTTAAATCTACATCAGCATTAGAATCTTCTTTAAAATCTAAATCGACAAGTTTAATTCCATTAACCTTTCCAACACTTATGGCAGCAACTTTTGAATTTATTGGATCTTCTTCAATTTTTCCATCTTCTAAATATTTTTTTATTGCCAATCTAAGAGCAATATAAGATCCTGTTATAGAAGCTGTTCTAGTTCCACCATCTGCAGAAATCACATCACAATCTAACCAAATAGTTCTTTCTCCTATTTTATCCAAATCAATACAAGATCTTAAAGCTCTACCGATTAATCTAGAAATTTCGCTGCTTCTACCATCAATTTTACCTTTAGAAATATCTCTAATTTTTCTTGTAGGCGTTGAACCTGGAAGCATTGAATATTCACTTGAAAGCCATCCTTTATTTTTTCCTCTCAAAAATCCAGGGACTTTATTTTCAATCATAGCTGTACAGATTACTTTTGTTTCTCCACATTCAATTAACACTGAACCATCTGGGTGCTCCAGATAATTCGGTGTTATCTTAATAGGTCTTATTTCGTCATTTTGTCTATCTTCTCTCATATTTCCCTTTCTTATTTTACGACATAATTATCCATATAATTTTCTATTCCATTGTAAATTCCTTGTGCCAATTTATCGATATAAGCTAGATTTTTAATTTCTTCTAATTCACTTTCATTTGATAAAAACCCAAGTTCAACTAAAGCTGACACATTTTTAGTTTTGTTAAGAACAATTATTGCTGGTCTATTTTTTATTCCACGATTTGTTGCTCCTGTTTCTTTTATAAGAGCTTGTTGCAAGCAATTTGCAAAGTTCTTTTGTACTGTGTCCTTTATCTTAACATTTTTTTCTGAAGCATAGAGAACTTCTATGCCCTTTGCATCTGTATTATCAGAACTATTGAAGTGAATGGATAAAAATAAATCTGCGTTGCTATCATTTGAAATAGAAGCTCTGTCTAGTAACTTTACATATTCATCTCTAGTTCTTGTTATAGTTGCGTTTATATTCGGATTCGTATTTAATTTTTCCATCAAATTTTCTGCTACTAATAAATTTACATCTTTTTCATAAGTTTCGCCATCTGCTGCAATAGCACCTGAATCTTTTCCGCCATGTCCTGGGTCAATTACTATATTTAGTTTTCCATTTATTTCAATTTTATCTTTTATAACTCTATTTTCTCTATCTTTTAATTTAAGATCTGCTTCTTCAAAAATTTTATCTTCTTTTCCGTCTTTAATTTCATTTTTTATCTTATCTGTTTCTTTTTTTTCAACATTTGACTCAAAATAATTATTATCAAATATTGAATTAGATTTGCTATCTCTGTCCTTATTTTTTTTATTATCATTTACATCAGTCTTCAATTTCTTGTCTGAGTTTTTTGTAGATTTAGATTCATTTTTTTTCTCTAAAGTTGATTTTGAACTAAAAGTACTTATTTCTGCTCTAACTTCATCATTATTCCAATCAACATTATAGCCAAAAGTTTCTGAAATAAACCTTAGAGGAACCATGGTTTTAGTTTCTTTTCTAGGACTTTTATAGAGTGCAAGTTCTGGTGCTTGAGCCTTGTCTAAATTGACTTTTTTGTTGTTTACATAGACAACTGAACTGTCAATTTGCATCTTAATAACATCGCCATTTAAAGCAATATTAATACTTTGATTTTTCCCATTCCATTTTACATCTGCACCTAATTTCTCTGTGATTTCACGTATTGGTACAAAAGTTCTGCCTTCTTTTATGTATGGGACAAACTCAGTCTTCAAATTTTCATCATTTACTGTTACGCCTGCTTCTTTAACTTTAAAATTACTTCCGCTTATGCTTACATTAAAAATATTTGTCGCAAATACTGGTGTTATTAACACGAGCATAAATAATAATCCAATTTTCAAAAATTTTTTCATTTGATTTCACCTAATTAAAGTTTATATATCTTAAATTTGTTTGTCAATATTGTTACCTAATTGTAATATTTAAGAAATAACTTTGTATAATTCATCAGAATCAGGCTCATTCAAAACTATTTCATCTTTATCTTTTATAACTATACATTTTTTATCTGCGGTAATTTCACCTATTGATGTAACTTTGATATTTTTAGTTTCTGCTTCCTCTTTAAATCTTTTAAAATCGTCTTTATTAAATATCATAAGCATACTTCCACTTGAAATTAATCTGCAAGGATCAATATTATAAAATCTTGAAATCTTTTCTGTAATTTCTAATATAGGTATGTCGCAATAGTCTACTTTTATCCCATGATTTATCGCTATTGTTGTTTCCCATAAAGCTCCAAAAAGTCCACCCTCTGTTATATCGTGCATATGTTTTACATTATATTTGGATGCAATTTTCGACTCTTTTAGTACAGAAATTTCTTCTGAGAGTGAATTAGCAAAAGAAACTTCTTCTTCATCTAAAATCTTATTAATTTCATCTTTTTCATTTGAAATAATGCTAGTTCCTTCTATTCCAATATATTTTGAAACTGCTACAATATCTCCCTTCTCAACTTTTTTAACATCAGGTCTTTTATCTCTACTAACTCTTCCCAAAACTGTGGTAGAAATTATTATTTTATTTACAGCATCTGTGATTTCTGTATGACCTCCGACAATATCTAATTTTAATTTTTTACAAGTTTCATTTGCATCTTCTATTATTTCTTTTAAATCATTTATTGTGGCACTTGGAGGAATCAATACAGTTAACAAAACTCCAACAGGATCAGCACATTGACAACTTACATCATTTACTGAAACATTTATTGCTAAAGATCCTAAATTCTTAGATGCTCCTGTGATTGGATCTGTCGATGCTACGATAAGGTCATCTCCAAAATCTAAGAGAGCATTATCGAGCCCTGTACCACTTTTTAAAATAACTTCATCTCTATTTGAACTTAATTTATTAAAAATATATTTTTCTAATAATTCAGTTTTTAACTTTCCAATTTCCAAATTAACACCCCAAAAAAATTTTACTATTATTTTATTTGCATTTCAAATTTGTTGAATCCATCTTCTATATAAAAACCTTTATTTACAATATCAAAATCTTTGAAAATTTCATTAAAATAATTTTCATCCTTAACTATTCCTTTAACAATTATCTTTCCATCTTGAAAGGAATAGGCGGTTATAATTAGCTTATCATTTTCAAGCTCCTGAATTTTCGAAATTTTTTCTAAAAATACTTTATTTCTTTCTTGAAATTTATCGCTAGAATTATCTTCAGATTCGAGTTTAGTATTTTTTGTAGTTAAAATATTTTTTTCCGTATTTTCTACCATTCTTTTAAGATTTGAAAAATAAATTAAATTTGCCATTACTATTCCTAAAGAAAAAACAATTAAAAAAAGATTAATATAATTTACTTTCTTAACTTTTTTCTCTTTTCTTTCAGAAAATTTTATGTGTATATCTTCATCTAATAAATTCCACTTTAAACTACTATAAGTTTTTAAAATTTCTTTTATAATATCTGAATCACAAATATTTCCAAGAAAATAAATTCTATCTCCTTCTGCAAACTTTTCCATTTCATAGATATCATTTATAAAATAATTTTTAAATTTAAAATTAAAGTCCTCATCTATCTTTAATTCTTCTGGATCATATCGAAGATTAATAATATTAAAAGCATTTTTTTCTTCTAGATTATTTTCTTCTACTAATTTCCTTATATTTTCATTATAAATTTTTTTGTAAATATTTACTAAATTATCTTTTACAAAAATGTATTTTACATAGTCAACAGAAATTTCTATATATTTGCCATTTTTTTCAATAGATTGTGCTTCTGGAATAATTTCAAAATTCTCTACTCCAATTTTATCTAAGATTTCTTTAAACTTTAAAATAATTTCTTTTAAAACAAGGTCAATTGAAAGATCTAATATATCTTTCTCCTCCTTATGTCTATAAAAAATCTCATAATCATCAAGTTTAAAATCTCCATAGTCTTCAAGCTCTAGCTTTAAGAAATTCTTTATTTCACTTTCTTTAATTTTAGGAATTTTATAATTTATATGTATAGTTGAAGTGGAGTCAAAAATTAAAATTATGTTATCCCTCTTATTGAAATCAATATTTTCTAGAATCTTATCAAATTTGTAATAAAAATGATGATAGTCTAAAATTTTTCCATCTCTATATATTCTATAAGGAATTGGAATTAATTTGGATTTTTGATTACTCTTATCTTTAAATTCTATATAACCATCATTTATTTTTAACTTTATAATATTTTTATCAAACATAATTCACCTGCATAAAAGGAAAACAACAATAGCAATACTTATAAAAGGTCCAAAAGCAATTGAATCTTTTAGACTTTTTTTATTAAGTATAATTAAAACTAATGAAAAGACGGCAGCACTTATAAAAGAATTTCTAAAAAGTGCAAAAGCGTCAAATAAACTTTCTGCCAGAAATCCCATTACAAAAGAATAATATACATCTCCAAAACCCATCATACCAGTTGTAAAATACAAAAGATAAAAAATAGAACCCATTCCCAAAAAGTATTTTAATGAATTAAAAATGCTCGCTCTTTGAAAAATTTTAAGAACAATTACAAGAATAAGCAAAATAACCAAATCAATATTATAGATATATCCACTTTTGTAATCAATAATCCCAATAAATATCACAACTGTAATTATTCCAATAACCAAGAAAGTTTCAACACTTAAATCATATTTTAAATATATCAAAAGTGACAATATTGACACTGTAAATTCTGTAATAAGTTTGTCCTTTCCGATTTTATTTTTACAAGACGAACATTCTCCTTTAAGAAATATATAGGAAAAAACTGGAATGAGTTCATAAAAATATAACTTTTTGTTGCAAAAATCACAATGACTTCTACCATTTATAAAACTTTCATTCCTTTCCCTTCTATAAACAAATAAATTATAAAAAGAAGAAAAAGTCCCCCCAAGGAAAAATATTAATATCCCCAATAAAACTTTATACAAATTAATTTCCATTATCTAGAACTAAAGATTTATTTTCAACTTTCAAAATTCCTGGACTAACTTCTACGTCACCATCATCTTTTGCGGTTACAGTAAATTCTGTTGCGCCTGAATAATGTTTTGCTGGTTTTGGAACTTTATCTCCTTCTAAGTATGGCTTTAAACTATCAACTGATATACTTCCCCTTGTATTAGGATTATCTATTAGATATAAAATACCTGCACTTTTTAATACCTTTACATTTGAGTTGTGAGCTGCAGCTTCTGCGGCTAAATTCGTAGTACTATATCTCATAGCAGCAATGGAAATTAGAATTGCAATAATTGCAATAACTATTACAAGTTCAATTAATGTAAAACCTCTTTTTTTCTTTTTCATTTTAATACCTCCTAAAATTGATTTACCATATCAAAAATTGGGAGTGCAATTGATAGCACTATAAATCCAATTATAATGGACATAATTATTATTAACACTGGTCCGAGAACTCCAAGAAATTTTTTATTGTGGCTACTCAATTCTTCATCATAAAATTTTGACATTGTAGAAAAAATTTCTTTTAAATTAGAAGACTCTTCTCCAACATGAACCATAGATATTAAAATCTGTGGAAATACTTTAGTTTTTTCTATACTTTTAGAAAAACTTTCTCCAGATTTTATATCCTTTAAAATTTTTTCATACTTTTTCTTTAATATCACATTCCTTTCCATATTTGAAATTATTTTTAAACTCTTATCTACTGTGAGCCCTGCACCAAGCAATAAATCCATATTAAATGTAAACTTTAAAGTTTCTTTCATCCTATAATTTTTAAACTTTAAAAAAATTTTATGGAAGAATTCTGGATTTTTCTTATGGTAAATAAATGCAATTAGTATTATCAAAGCTATAATTAAAATTATATGAATATAATTATTATTCAAAAAATTAGAAAAACTTATTAGTATTCTTGTTGGCTTTGGAAGAATATTGTCATTTGAACTAAAAATTTCCTCAAAACTTGGAATAACATTTATTATTAAAAAATTAATTACAAAAACTGCAGTTATAAGTAAAATTATAGGATATGCCATTGTCTCTTGTATTTTTGAAGACATTTCTTTCTTTTTTATGTAATAATTTGATAAATTCTCAAAAATTTTCCCAAGACTCGATGTATTTTCACCCACATAAACCATATTTATTACAAGAATTGGGAAGGCTTTAGTATTTTCCATAGATGAAGAAAGAGATATACCCTGTCTAATATTTCCCTTAATATTTAATAATATTTGCTTTTTTTCTTTTGAGAATTGAGAACTTAATATTTCAAGGGAATTTTCTATATTTATTCCTGAATTTATTAAAAGTGAAAGTTCCCTAAATAAAATATAAAGTTCTTCACTTTTAAATTTTTCTCCAAATTTAAAAGTATTTGCTGACTCAATATTTTCTTCTATGTTTATCGGTCTAAGTCCATCTTTTTTTAATTTTTCTTTAGCTTCTTTAATATCTTTAGCATCAACATTTCCCTTTACTATTTCCTTCCCTTTAAATGCCTTATACCTATAAATCATAATTCACCAACAGTATGAACATTTTTATAAAATTCTTCAAAGGTCGTTTCTCCATTTTCTATTAAATTTAAAATTTCATGAGATAATGTATTCATTCCCTTTTTAATTGAAACTTCTTTTATTTTTGCTACACTTTCTCTATTAGTTATCATCTGTCTTATTTCACTATCAACTATCATTATTTCAAATACTGCAATTCTTCCACTATAACCAGAATTACACTTTTCACATCCAGAAGCTCTGTAAACATATTTTGAATTAACAAGTGGATTCGTATTTTTAATTTTTTCTTTGCAATGTGGGCAAAGTTTTCTAATTAATCTTTGTGAAATTACTCCAATAAGACCAGCAGAAATTAAATAAGGTTCGATTCCCATGTCAATTAGTCTTCCAATTGATGCCGGAGAACTTTCAGTGTGAAGTGTAGATAAAACTAAGTGTCCTGTTATTGAAGAAGATATGGCAATATGTGCTGTATCTTCATTTCTAATTTCACCAATCATTACTTTATCTGGATCCATTCTTAAAATTGCCTTTAATCCCTTTTCAAAAGTAAGCCCTGTATTTGGATTTACTTCAATTTGATTTATTCCATCAATTTTATACTCAATAGGATCTTCAATTGTCATTATATTTATATCATCTTTTTGAATCTTTCTAAGAATAGTATATAAACTAGAAGTTTTGCCCTATTGTGTCAAGTTATTGCTTATAATTATATCACATTATTTATAGACAATTTCTATGTTTTTTGAGGCGTCTACTATAATCTCTTTTATGTTATTTTCAACGATTTCATTAGTTAATTTTAAGTCTGTATTACACATAGTAATATTTTCTAATTTATCTTTAGTTTCAGACTCCTTTTTTAAACTACTTAATTGTTCATTTATATTATTCTTAATTACTAGAAATTCTTCTCGTGTAAGTTTAGAATCTAAATATAACTCATAGTTCTTTTGTATTTCAAATTTTAGTGCATTCACTTTTCCTTGATCTATTTTTTTACTTTTAATAGTCTTTCTTTCTTCTAATTTTACACCTCTTCTTTTTAAACTCTCCAACACATAACTTTCGACTGTGTTTGAACTAATGGAATTTGACTTTGAATTTAAGCTACATACTCTACATCTAAATCTACAGTCATATTTCTTTTCATTTTTACCAACAACTGCTCTGTAATCAAACTTCATTTTATGGCCACATACACCACATCTTACTTTTGACCTAATAGGGCTATCCACATCTCTTGCATCATTATGAGCCGGAAACGATCTTTGATTTAATATATCTTGAACTTTATTAAATTCCTCTTTGAAAATAATTGGTTCAAAAGCATTTTCTATTCTGCCCCATTCTTCTTTAGGTCTTGGTATACTTTTTCTTATTGGAGTTTTGTACGTTTTATTATATAAAAATACTCCTGTGTAAGATTCATTTCTTAGAATTCTACTTATCTGTCCTGTTGTCCACAAAATCTTTTTATAATTTTCTAGACTTTCTCCTCTTAATACTCTCTTTCTTTCAGATCCTGTAAGATATTTTTCCTTATTAAAATTTTTAGCTATACTTCCCTGGGAATGTCCTTCTAATATCATATCAAAAGCTTTTCTTACCACTTTAGCAGATATGTCATCTTTTATGATTTTGTATTTATTTTTTGGATCTTTAACATAACCAAAAGGCGCCTCGTTAATTATCTTTCCCTTTGACTTTAGTGAATTCAAAGTAAGCTTTATTTTTTCTGAAAGTTCTTTACTATAATAATCGTAAAGTAATGATTTAAATTGAGTGTCAATTTCAATGGTTCCATTACAATTATCTTTACTATCAAATCCATCATTGATAGAAATAAATCTTATTCCTAAAAACGGAAAAATATTTTCTAAATAGTTTCCAGTTTCAATATAGTCTCTTGAAAATCTAGATAAATCTTTTACAATAATACAATTGGTATTTAGATCTCTTATATCTTCCATTAATCGTTCAAATGCAGGTCTATTTGTATTCATACCTGAATAACCGTCATCTATATATTCAATTTTATTATCTACACAAAAATCAGAAAAATTTTTATCAATATATGATAGAATTAATTGTCTTTGATTCTTTATGCTATTACTTTCCTCATTTTTTTCATAATCTTCTTTAGATAATCTCATGTAAATTCCTATTTTATACATCTTGATTTCCTCTGACTTTTAAAGTGTAAAAGTAAAGTATACGTCTAATTTTTTATCTTTATGAACAATAATCTTGTCAATTAAATTCTTATAATATCCAGATTGTTCCCTGTCAAGTTGGTATAAGTTCTTTGAAAACTCAATTCCTTTTAAATACTTATTCTTTAATTTGGTTAGTTGATTATCAACTATTTTTCTTTCTCTTTCAATTGTTTTCTTTTGATTATTTTTAACTTCTCTGATTTTTTTATAGTAATCAATTTTAACTTGTCCTTGACAATATTTTTCATATGTTTTTAATATTTCATATTCAAGATCTTTTATTTTCTTGTCCATAGATTCTAAGGACTTCATCTTATTTTGCTTTAAACTTTCATATTTTGATTTAAGAGTTTCTTCAACCCATTCAAAGCTAATGTTTTCTTCCATTAATTTTTTTATTTCTTCATTTAATATGCTTTTTAACTGTATCTCTGAAATAACCACATGGTTATTACTCCTATCTTCTTCTAGATTTCTACAACCATAGTAGTAATATCTTCTGCCACAAGAAACAGAGTAATATCTATATAATTTATTTCCACATATACCACAAAATAGCAATCCGTAAAAGCAATCTTCTCTTCCCTCATATTTTGGTATCAAGTATTTTCCGAAACTCTTATCATATTTATCTCTTAATAGTTTTTGAACATTTTGAAATACTTTTTTGTCTATAATTGCTTCATGTCTATCTTCAATTCTTATCCATTCTTTTTCTGGTCTTACTTTATTCCTACTACCATCCTCTAGCATATTTGTATATCTACCTTGAACTAAATTTCCAATATAAGCTTCATTTTTTAAAATTCTTTGAATAGACCAATTTCTCCATCCAGGATTCGTTTCTTTGTCTTTATATACTTCTCCTGTTTTGTAATAAATGTTTGGCGGATTATATCTTTTTTTATTTAATTCTCTAGCTATTGTTACCATACTTGCTCCATTATTAGCTAATTCAAAGATATAAACTATTTCATCTCTTACTTTTTCATCAACTTTAAATACACTTCCACCTTCTGCTTTTACTGATATATATCCAAAAGGTGGCTTCCCGCCAATATGGTATCCTTTCTTCATTAATTCTTTTTTAGAACTTCTAACTTTTTTTGATATGTCTTTTGAATACATATCATTCATGATATTTTTAATTGTTACTTCAAAGCTTTTCTTATCATCAAGCCCATTTAAAGAATCTACTTTATCTATAACAGATATGAATCTAACTTTTAAAAATGGGAATATATTTTCTATATAGTTACCTATTTCTAAGTATTCTCTTCCAAACCTTGATAGATCTCTTACTATAATACAATTAATTTCTTTTGACTTAACATCTCCCATCATCTCTATAAATCCTGGACGTTTAAAATTTGTGCCTGTGAATTCATAATCTTCGTAGATTTTTACTACTTGTATATCATTTTCTTCTGCATACTTTCTTCCTATTTCTATTTGGCTATCAATAGATTCACTTTTATTCCTATACTTTTCTTTTCTATCTTGAGATAATCGTGTGTATATTCCTGCTCTATATTTAGTTTCTTTTTTAGATAATAAAGCTACTTTGTTATCTTTATTTAAATATCTTTTACTAGTTCTAGCCATTTAGCTTATCCTCCTAGCTGAAGAAATGTTTTTTAAAGAATCTAGCTCCTTATCATTTGCTATCATTTTATTGAGTATTTTAAACTCTTCTGCATGATTAAATACTACTTGGATTTCTTTATTCTCTCCAATAACGATCTTATTTACCAACATAACTAATGATAATCTGTCGATTTTATTTAATTGTTTATTTCTCTTAATTTCATTAATCCATTTTTTGTTTTCTTCTAGAAGTTTATACACATTAGATTTTATATTTTCTCTATTTTGTATTTCTTTATCAATTTCTTTAATTTTACTTTTATAAGCTTCTCTAAACCTATTAAATTCATTTTTTGTCAATATTTTATCTTCTAAATCGCTATATAGACAAGATAGTATAGCTTCGTACTTCTCTTTTTGTCTTATTAACTCACGTCCTTCATAATCAATAGCAGATAATTTTATTTCTTTATTTTTAATCTTCTTATATAGCAACTCTTGAAAAGATATATATTGAGTAAATATCTCTTTAATTATTTCTAAAAGTTCTTCTTTTTTTATAGCATGTCTAGTGCAAGAACCATTTTTGTTATAATTTGAGCATATATACTGAACTATCTTTTTGTCTCCACTTTTTATTTCTCTTCTTATTAGTGGTGATCCGCAATCTTTACAGAACATTAAACCAGCAAAAATATCTGGAGTTTTATTTCTAGCTTGCCATACATCTCTATCTAATAAATTATTTGCTATATTAAATATCTCTTTTGATACAATTTCTTCATGGCAATTTTTAACTATGACCCAATCATTAGGACCTACACAAATTTCTTTTTCGCTTTTGTAGTTTAATTTAATCCTTTTTCCTTGTTCCATATAACCGATATATACTCTATTTCTGATAATCCTATTTATAGAGTTAACTGACCACTTTCCACCTTTGATTGGTCTAAATCCCCCATTAAAATTTAATCCTGATTTTTCCTTATAAATTAATGGAGAATCAATTCCAAGATCATTTAAATGGTATGCTATAGAATTAGAAGAATATCCTAACAATTTCATTCCAAATATTCTTTTTACTACTTCAGCAGCTTTTTCATCAATTTCTAATTTATTCTTATTTTCTTTGCTCTTCTTATATCCATATGGAGCAAAAGCGCCTATATAATCTCCTTTTTCCCTCTTAACTTTTTGAGCACTTCTTACTTTATTTGATATATCTCTACAATAGCTATCGTTTATGAAATTTTTTATTGGTAATATAAGGTGTGTATCATTCATATCTGCATTTTGGCTATCATAATTATCTGTTATGGATATAAATCGAACCTGCATATCTGGAAATATTTTTTGAATATATCGTCCTGCTCCTATATAATCTCTTCCAAATCTTGATAAATCCTTTACTATCAAAGTGTCGAATTCTTTATTTTCAAGACTTCTTATCATTTCATTAAATTGTGGACGATTATAAGTAGCTCCTGAATAACCATCATCAACAAATTCTTTTAAAATTTTTATTCCTTGCTTATTTGCATAGTTATGAATTAATTCTCTTTGATTTGATATTGAGTTGCTTTCTTCTACATCTCCATCTTCTCTTGATAATCTTAAATAAATACAAGCTTTACTTTTGCACATAAAAAAGCCCTCCTTCATTTTATTCTTTAGATACAAAATTAAATGAAGGTTAGGCTTCCACAACCAAAGTATAACGCTCCTTATTTTTTATTTCAATACTCTTTATTAAAAAATAAATAGTTTTTCTTCTATATATGATTCTACTATATCGCTTAATGTTAGACCTGTATCTTTAAATGTAAATAGTACTTTGTAGCCATCTATGTCGTAAGTTTTATCACTTGTTTTTTCTTCTTTTTTCAAGCTTTCATTTTGTATACCTTCTTTTATTTTTTGTTCATCTAAATTTAAGTTATTCATACTTCTAAGCTCCTTAAATAAACAGTTAAGTTTTATGACTTTGGTAGGTGTCTTGGCAGACAGCATAGGAATTTCACCTCCGCCTCTTTTTAGATGAGCCGGCATCAACTTTAGAAGTATCATTATCCCCAAGTACTTCATAGCACAGAAAGCCATTTCTGATTTACAGGTACTATTTGTCGCTCTCTTTCTTTTATCCTTCAATTCTTTTTTGAGTATCCATTTAAACCTAATCTTTTAAGCAGAAAGATCTTGGCGTAGTTTGTATCGCTCCATACTTGGTTAATGTCCTATCGTGGTCTATGCAGTTGTCAAGGTTCAATTTTTTTATCTATATAAATCGAGTGATAAAAAATATCCCTCTATATATAAACCTTAATTTTTAGGTCTCTTGTTTCCATTTTTTTAGAAATTTTTTTAATTTTTTTACAAAAAATAGAGAGCAAAGACTGCTCCCCGTTGATATCTTCTTATTATTCTCTTTCAATTATTTTCTTTAGTTTTTGTAATATTTTATTTCTAAGGCTAAATATTTTCTTAGGAGACACTTTTTCTTGTTTCGCTAAATCTCTAATGGTTCTTCCTTCAAAATATAGGGCAATAATTATTCTTCTCTCATATTCGTTTAATTTATCGAGTGCCCTATATAGATCTTCTAACCTCAGTTTAGTTTCTATTATTTTTTCTATATCTACTTTTTTGTCTTCTATGTTTTCTATGGAATCGTTTACTCCTCGAAAATTATAGTCTATATATTTTCCATCTATTCTTTGTAGATATTCTTCATGATTTTTAAGTTTTTTATATTCTTGATATATTTCATCACTTACATATACTTTTTTCCCGTTTACATAAATATATTTTTCTTCAGACATATTATCCTCCTTCTTATTCTCAAATTTATTTTTGAAAATAAAAAAGGAGGACTACGGCATTTTGATATGCCAAGTCCTCTTAAATATAAACAGTTAAAATCTATTTGGCTTTTCTTATATTCGGATTTTAATTCTTTAAAAAGGACGTGAAGTTAAATTAAACCCTATTCTACAAATACATACAATAAATCTACCATATATTCTTATTAATAAAAATATTCTATTCATACTTACTTATTTCAAATAGTCCTCATCAAAAATCAGTTTAAAATATCATTTATGAACAATTAATTCTTAACTATTTTTATCCTAATATTCATCTTTTAATTTAATATTTATACTTTATTTTCTATACAAATAGTACCAAAATATTCATATGGTATTAAACTTAATGTTAGTAAATACCTATTCACTTTTTTTGCATTGTCTTTAATTTTTATTATTTCATCATTCGTATAAATGATTTCTATTTCTCTTGGATTTCTTATAAAACCACAACCTTCACATTTTAAATAGGCTTCTTTTATCGTCCAATATCTAAAAAACTCAACTAAATCATTTCCTATATTTTTAATTTCTTTATTTGTAAAGCAACTTTTCAATATGCACTCAATATCAAATTTATAATTTACTTTTTCAACATCTACCCCGATTTTTCTTTTTGAAAAACCAACCAATACATATCCATCCGTATGTGAAATATTGAATTTAATTTCTTCCTTATTTTTAATATACGGTTTATTATATTTATCCTTTAAAATAACTATATTTTCACAATTAGTATTTAATATTGTTTCGTAAGCTTTATTTAAAATACTTCTTGAAACCGCAAAATTTATTTTTGAAACTTCCGATATATATTCATCAACCTTTTTTACATCTTTATGCTTTAAAAAACATTTTAACTCATTTAACTCAAACACGTCCGTCTTAGATTCAACCAATAATACATCGTAAAAATTAAGTATTTTACTTATTTTATTTATATTTTCAAGTTCTTTTATATTTGAAATTTTCATTCTATATATTTTCATATTAATCAATGAATTCCACAATTTAATATCTTTTTATTTATATTCATATTTTTTAATTATTTATATCGAAATTTAGTATATGGATTTATTTATTCATTTCGCTTAGTATTAATAATATTTTTTGCAATTATTCTTATTTTCCCTATTTATTAAATTGAGTTAATATATTTTTTAACATGGGAATACTAACTGTCTGCTCACCATCACTCCAAGCACTCTCAGGATTCAAATGAGATTCAATTATAACGCCATCAGCCCCTGCTACTATTGAAGCCTTTGTTAATGGCTCTATTAACTCTCTTTTCCCTGTAGCATGACTTGGATCTGCAATAATTGGTAGGTGCGTGAGCTCTTTCAATAACGTAATCGAAGCTATATCAAATGTATTTCTTAAATAATCACCATATGATCTTATTCCTCTTTCACAAAGAATTATTCTCTCATTGCCTCCAAGCATAATGTATTCAGCACTCAGTAAAAATTCTTTTATAGTCGCACTTAATCCTCTTTTTAAAAGTATAGGTTTATTCACTTTACCTAATTCTTTCAATAACGTATAATTATACATATTTCTTGAGCCGACCTGTAATATATCAACTTTATCTATCATATATTCTAATTCTCTGACATCCATTATTTCAGTTACTACTGGCATTTCCATTTCTTTTCCGACTTTACAAAGAATATCAACGCCTTCTTTTCCCAATCCTTGAAAATCATATGGCGAAGTACGCGGTTTAAACGCCCCACCTCTTAAAATATCCACTCCTAATTTTCTTATCTCAAAAGCAATTCTTCTCAAAACGTCTTCCGATTCAATAGAACACGGCCCAGATATTATTATCGGATTATCCCCACCTATTTTTAATTCTTTAATGTAAATTATTGTCTTTTTTTTATATTTTTTAGTTACTAAGTAACCATTCTCCAAAGATAATTTTTTTGACTTTAAAAATGTTTTTTCTTCATTTTCAATTTTTTCTTTTATACTGGCATCAAATATGTTAATAATATAATATTTTTTAATATGATATGAGTCGTATTTTATTTTTTTCGAAATCAAATAGTTCTTACATTTTTTATAATAATTCTTATTATCGAATATATAATGCATTTTATATCATCCACTTTCTATTTTGAAACAATTTATTTAATTACCCAACATTGTAATCAAATCCTTCAATTAGAATCATTTTTCCCTAATGTACATTAGAATATTTATACAACAATTTTAGGATTCTATTTTATTTTCTAATAATTTCTTATTAACACTAATAGCAAAAGGAATCGTAATTATTGTTGTCAATGCATCCGATATTGCTTGAGCATATATCACACCATCTAATCCAATCATTTTGGGTAATAGTAAAATAACTGGTATAAATACAATGCCTTGTCTTAGGGAATTTAAAAAAGCTCCAGCTAAGGCTTTACCTATTGCTAAATATAATGTTGCGTAGGTAAATTGAAATCCAAATGTTATAAACATTATTACCCCAGCTTTTAAAGCTGGAATTGCTATCCTCAGTACATCCTTATCTTTTCCAAATACTGATAATATACTTGGTGCAAATAAATATATAATAGCTGTCCAAACTATACAAAATAGAGTCGTCCATTTTATGCTCGCTTTTATCGCTTCTTGTACTCTTTCATAATTTTTAGCTCCGTAATTAAAACCTGCTATAGGTTGTAATCCTTTCATATATCCTGCTACTACATTTGTACCAAGAGTTACTATTCTAAGAACTATTCCCATTGCTGCTATTGCTTCCTCTCCATAAAAAGAAGCCGCATAAGATATTTTACTTATTGCTATGGTTTGCAAAATCTGAAGTATTAATAGAGATATTCCTATTTTTAGTATTTCTTTATAAATTGCAAGTGTAGGTTTGAAGTTAGGTATTTTAATTTTAATTAAATTTTTATCTCCAATAAAGTAAATAAGATACATTAAGCTAGTTATAACTCTAGCTATTAGTGTTGCAATTGCAGCACCTTTCACTCCCAAATTTAATTTAAAGATGAATATTGGATCTAAAATTATGTTTGATAAAGATCCTACAATCATTGCTTTCAAGGAGATTTTAGCTGCTCCCTGTGAAACTGCTAAATTCCCTAGAGTAACATTCACAGCTCCTAAAACTCCACCTATTATAAACAGACTAGTATATGTTTTAGCAAGTTCCATAATAACTGGAGTCGCTCCCATAAACTTCATCACACTATCTAAAGAGTAAAATAACACAATTGCTATTATTATCGACATAATAGCGCTAGAAAATAAAGAAACTGTAGCTACAATATTTGCTTCTTTGTTATTTTTCGCTCCTAATAATCGTGAAATATAAGAGCCTGCTCCTGCTCCAAATGTTAATCCTATTCCTAAAAAGATAAGTTGAATTGGAAATGCAACTGAAACGGCAGCTACAGCTTCTTTCCCAAGTCCCGAAACAAAATAGGTATCTACAACATTGTATAACGCAGCTACCAATAAGCTGATAACCATAGGAATCCCAAGCTTAAAGAGTGCTTTATCAATATTTTCTTCTTTCAATATTTTTATTCTATTTTCATTCATTCTAACTTTTCCCTCTTTTTACTTTTTATTCTTCTATAATCATTTAACAAAAATACTACTAACAAAGCATTCCTATAATTTTTTATATCGTGCTCTATTTCCTATATAAACACAATATCAAATTATTCAAAATAATTATATGCTATATATCCTACCACAATATAATTTGTATTTTATATTTGTATGTTTTAAATAAGTAAATCTATATATTAAAACAATTCATTCTAGATTAAATGATCCGTTTCCATCATCATAAAATTATTTGTTTGTTTATTTAATTCTTCTCTTACTTCTCTATTAAAAGGATGACAAATCCATTCAAAGTTTGTCTTTTTAAAGCGCTCATCTTTACATCCACATACTGATAATGTTATATCATATTTTTTACATAATTCATGAATTTTTTCTATTCTTTTTACCTTATTTTCAAAAGGAATAGAATATAAATCTTGTCCAGAAATAGTCGGCGTTTTTTTCGTAAGAAGCTCTGTAACCTGTCTAGTATATTTATCATTTGACCATTTATTTTTAATATCTTTAGTTAATACTACATATCCAGCAACTATCTCGTTAACCCCTAATACGCTAATATCTTTTAGTATTTTTTCAATATTTTCATTAGTATCATCAATATTAGGCAATAAAGGATCCATTCTAACAACTAATGATCCTAAGCCTTCTATTTTTGTTAATTTTTTAATATTATTAATTCTTTGAGTATAAGAAGGTGCTCCTGGTTCTATTTTGTTGTTCCTATGATCATCATAATTGGAAACATCAATCTGTATATTCATTAAATTAGGTCTTTCTCTAACTATGTCCAAAATAGAATCGTCAAAAATACCTTTAGTGATAAATAATACATGGACATTATTTTCCAACAATTTTTTTAATACTATTTTTGCTGATTCTTTAACGTTTTCATTTCCCAAAGGATCTGAAGAGTAGCACATATATACTGATGGTGGAAATTCTTTCCTCTCCAAAAATTTTTCTAATTTTAATGTTAACACTTCACCTTTATAATTAGGATTGTGTAATGTATATACCTTTAATTCTAATGGTGAAAATATACAATATGAACACTTATGAGAACAACCTAATGATAAATCAATTACGTATCCTTTACAGGCATTATACTCATACCTTATATCTGCTTGTAAATCTCTTGAAATTCCCCAGTTAATTTCCTTATTACTTTTCATATTATTCCCCCCCATTAATCATAATAATTTTTCAAATTCATCAATAAAACTAAATATTGATTTCACATAAATATCGTCTGTATCAGCAAAGAGAAATAGAAGTAACTTTTCTATGTCTATATTTTTTTCAATAATATCTTCATCGCCTTTTATAAGTTTTTCTCTTATTTTTAATAGTAAATCCATCATTTCTATAGAATCTAATCCTAAATCATTTGTAATAGACGTTTCTACACTAATTTCATCAACTTGTTTGTTTGGAGATACCTCCAATAGACATTCTCTTATAATATTAAGTTTTTCTATATTATTATAATTTTTCATATGCTCCTCCAATTTAACGCATTATTTGTATTCAAATTTTAAAAATATATTTCTTTTATCGTTAATATATATTAGCTTTTTAAATGTAGATTTATCAGTAATATTTAAATAGATGTTTCTTTTAAAATAATCAGTCTTTTCATATACATTTTCTTTAAAACGATGCCCCGGATATATATTTGTATCTATAGTTAAATGTCTTTTTATTTTTACCACGCTATTAAACATATCATCTACACTTCCTCCTCTACAATTACAAAAACCGCAACCATTTGTAAAAATAGTATCTCCAGTAAATATGTTGTTTCCTATTTTATAACACATACTTCCTATTGTATGCCCTGGAGTCAGAAAACACTTGAATTTCAACTTTGCTACTATTATTTCATCCATGTCATCTAACTGACATAAATTACTGCATCTAAATTCATAGTAATCTATTTCTTTTTTTGACATATAAACAGGTATTTCATATTCAACAGCCAATTTGTCAGCTAAATTTGTATGATCTCTATGAGAATGAGTTAGCATAATCCCTTTTGGTACTATATTCAAATCATGAACATATCTGTCTATTTTTTCAAAATCCCACGCTGGATCTATTATTACACATTCGTTATTTATTACATTTATAACTATATACATGCAATTATTAACATCTCCAACCTTTAACTCAACTATATTATATGTTTTATTCAATCATTTCCTCCAAAATTATTAACCAAATAATTTTTTAATTCAAAGCGTTTAATCTTTCCACTAACTGTTACAGGTATATTTTCAATTTGTATAAAATATGCAATTCCTATTCCTAATTTATTCATAACATGTTTTTTTAACTTCTTCTTAATTTCGTTAAACTCTCGTTCATCTTTGCTACATTCAACAAAACAAAAAATCTTCTCTTTATCGTCTTCTGAATTCTTTAATTCACAAATAGCTACCTTTGAAAATCCTAATGAGCTGAGTTCATTACAAATACTTTCAATATCATAATAATAATAATTTTCACCATTAACAAATATCAAATCATTTTTTCTGCCAGTAAGTACTAAATTATTACCATTAAAAAATCCCAAATCACCAGTGTTAAACCAACCATCTTTGTCGAAAGATTCTAAATTTGCTTCTTGATTTCTATAATATCCAGATGTCACCGAGTCGCCTTTAATAAATAATGTTCCTACTGTACCCTTCTCTAAAATATTTCCAAATTCATCTACTATCTTTGTCTCAAAATTATCTAAACAAGAACCTACCTCAACAAAACTAATTGTATCCTTGCCTTTTTTATTACATTTTATAATTTTATTTCCTATATTAAGACTTTGCCTTTTTACAATAACTTCTACAAATTCTTCATTTTTACTTGATGTTGACACTACTAAAGTCGCTTCTGATAAACCATATGAAGGCTTTAATGCACTACTCCTCATTCCAAATCTTTTCATTTTTTCTATAAAAAGCCCACACACCAATGCGGATACAGGTTCTGCACCGTCAATTATTAGCCTAATTGATCTTAAATTTATATCTATATCATCTTTTATATCAAGATAATTACAAACATATCTAATCCCAAAATTGGGAGAAGCAGTAACTGTAATTTTATGTTCATCCATTTTTTTTAGCCATACTAATGGTTGCAAAACAAAAACTTTAGGTGACATAATATAAAAACTACATCCAGCTAAAAGAGGTGTTAAATATGTTCCAATCATCCCAAAACTATGTGTAAGAGGTAGCCAACTTAAGTAAACATCATTTTTTGTCACATCCATAGCTCTGATTGTAGCGTTAATACTTGAAATAATATTTTTATGTGTTATGATCACTCCCTTTGGATCACTTGTTGACCCAGAAGAATACTGAATAAATGCTATATCATTTTCATTTGGGGCTTCTATATTCACATCTATAAATCCAGAAGAATTCCCTAATTTATCTATAGAGATACTCTTTCTCACTATATGTTTAAATTCATCATTCATATTAAGTATTTCAATCGTACTAATGGTTGAAACTAAAAATGGATTTTTTAGAATTCTCCATATTTTTAATATCTTATACTTCTCATCTCTCTTCTCCAAGTATGTATATGGTATCGCTATAAAGCCACCCAAAATGCATGCCCAAAAAAGTTTTATTAACTCAATACTATTATCTAATTGAAATAAAACTTCATCCCCTCGTTTTATCCCTAACTTTTTCAGATTATATAATATTATTTTTACACTATCCTTAAATTCATTTGAGGTTACTGTGATTTCATTGCCTAGATGTTCTATAAAAATATGCGGTTGCTTAAAACTTAAAAATCCCTCATTTAATGTTTTGTAATCTAATTTCTCCATAAAAATTACCTTATAATTTTAAAATATTTCAATATTATATTATTATACTTATTTAAGTTTCACAATTGCTTTGCAATTTCTATAAATAAAATCACTTGTTAAAAAGTCTTTCAACGAATTCAAACCTACTAACTCTGTAGTAATTACATGATTTAAATCAATTATTCCCTTTGAATACAATTTAAATATTTTAAAAAAAGCTCCTCCTAAATGTCCACGCGAACCAATAATTTTTATATTATTAGTTATCATATGGTCAACATTACTTAAATTTAATTCTCTACCACTTCTTCCTAATATGACAACTCTTCCGTTTGGTTCTAATAACTCAAATACATTATTTATATTTTCTAATTCACCAGATGCTTCGATAATTATATCTATATTTTTTACATTATTTTTTATATCATCAGCTTTCTCATATACATTGTCTGTCCATTTCTTTAAAATACTTCTTCTAAATTCAACTGGTTCTACTATATAAATTTCTCTAGCTCCAAATATTTTTCTACTAAGCATAGCCACATAGGCTCCTATTGGACCCCCTCCAAAAATAACTATATTATCTCCTGGCTTAATATCCGCATTTTCACATGCTACAAAAGCAACCGCAGCTGGTTCAACACAAGCCATAGCTTTCAAATCTTTTTCGCATTTAATATAATTTGTCACATCATGCGCAATGCTTACATCTACATCTACAATATTTCCCATTAATCCATCTGTTTCAAACCCTAATAATTTAGAATTTTTACATTGATTGTATTTGCCACTTTTACAACATTCACAATATCCACATGTTATAATGGATTCCAATGTCACTATCATGCCTACCCTTATATTTTTAACGTTCTTTCCTACTTGTAGTACTTCTCCTACACCTTCATGACCAATAACCCTTCCGTCTATAGGAATATCTACTGGAGCAGAACTTCTTATATATCCAGTCTTTTTGTTATTGTTAACTAGATGCAAATCAGTTCCACAAATACCTACATATATCATTTTTAATCTTATTTTATTATCCTCTATTTCATCACTTAATTTTCTTTTTTCTACTGATAATAAAGGATTTTTGTAAAGTTGATTTGGCAATAACCTTTTACTATCTGTTAACGGAGACTTCTCCGCTTTAACTTTCAAAACATCTGTATTCATTATTAATTCTCCCTTTACATTTAAATTCATTACTTCCAAGTTATATTTTCCGTACTAGACAGTTCTTTTACTCTCTTAAAATTTTTAGGTATTTCATAACTTGATAAATGTCTGGATAAAAAGCAAATAATATCATTTTTGTCTAATTCAATGTCGCTTGTATATTCACACACGAGCTCATCTATATTGTGGAAATTTTCCGAAAAAATATTGACTTCTTTTATATGATTAATTTTTTTAATACACTTTTTAACTGATTCCTTATCTATTTTATTTCCATTAATTATAATTATGTCATCACCTCTTCCTAACACTTCTATACCTCCAGAATCAATCACTCTGCCTATATCACCCATTTTATACACGCTTTCATCCAATCTTTGTATTCCATCTTTTGTAAGATATGCCCCTATTGTTGCTGGAGTATTAATATATAAATATCCTTTTATTCCATTATTAACATTAACTTTTACTCCATTAAAAGGCTTTCCAACATATCTAGCATTTGTTTCTGAATATCCTATGCTCAAACTCCCTGTTTCAGTTGATCCATATTGTTGATATATTTTTTTATCAAATCTATCAAAAAATTGTTTTTGAATTCCATTTTCTATTGGACCTCCTGAGGATATAATATACCTTAATTCAGAATTGAATTTATACTTTTTTGGTAATTCGAGCATTTTTTTATAAAAATATGGTAATCCTAACATAATCGAAGCTTTATTTTTATTACTAATATTAAGTATATTTCTTGGAATTAGATTATCATATAATATTAAATTTAATCCAAAGTTTTTACTTAATAACATGCCTGATACAAATCCAAATGAATGATTAAACGGAACAAGCGGAAAAATCACATCTTTTTTAGTTATTTTTAAAACCCCCGCATATCTATTCAATTCTTCTTCCATTTGAAGTTTTGTCCTCAAAACTAACTTTGGATAACCAGTCGAACCAGATGTTACATGAATAACCGATCCAGCATTTAAATCCTCTGATATACTTGTCTCACAAATATCCTCATTAAACAGAAATAAATAAATTTCATTATTTTTATATTCAACAATTGCTCTAATATTAATTATCTTTCTAAATCTTAGAATATCATTTTCTGCAGTTTCTTTATATATAAATAATGGTACTAAACCCATTCTGAGACATACTTCCCACTGTATATACACTCCTAACTGAGAATCCGACTTACAAATAACTATCTCATTATCTCTAATGCCTTTTTTAATTAATAAACTACATGTATACAATATTTTATTTTCTATAAAAGTTTTGTTTAATAATCCGCATTTATAATATAAATTTTGTTCCATATTTATACCTTTGCTTTCTCAGTACTAAATCTCACTTATTAAATATATAATATTTTCGTTTGCCTAGTAACTCTTTCTTTCTCCTCATCTTCCAAAAGATAATAGTATATATTATCAATAAAGCATTTTCCCTCTTCAGTTATACTAAATCCATCCAACGACTCCTCTAGCATTCCATTTTCCAATAATTTTTTTATTTTATAATCATATCTTTCTGCACCGTTCATAGTTAATTGTTTTTTTGATAGATATAAAACTTTAGGAAATCCTACTACATTTAAATTCTGTAATTGTATATCATTCAACTTTTTTAATTGTGAAAATTTCATTTTCTTATTTATAAGATATGCATTATATGAATTATTTCTGTATTTATATCCATTTATAAAACCAAAAGCTCCAGACCCAATTGCTATACAATCAGGTACATCCTTAATTCCACCGTAATAAGAGGACTCCATAACCATAATATCTGAATTTTTTTTGGTATATCCATATGATGCTTTTTGCTCATATCCGTTTTTTTTCATAATATTATTTACAGTTTTTATAACATTAATTATCTGGTGTTTATTAGGTAATTTCAGTCTTTCATTCTTAATTCTTTTTTCCAAATTATTGCAATAAGGATATAATTGTCCAAAATCAATTGCATCTATATCTAACTTTATGGCCTCATTAATATCGTTAAATGTAATTTCAGCTATATTCCCTATTCGAAAATCTGGAAAGCCATACATAATATCAATTCCAGTTTTTATTTTATTATCTTTAAGTTTATTTAATGTTAGATAAACTTCATCTAAAGTCGCCTTAGATTTATATTTTTCTCTTAATTTTGAATTAAATGTTTGAACACCAACGCTAACTTTTGAAATATTATTTTCCTTTATATATTCAATAACTTCATCTTTATAAATTGTTGTTGCAGATCCTTCTATATTAATAACTAAATTATCTGTAGTATTAAAATACTTTTTTGCTGCGCCCAGGATTTCGTTAAAAATTTTAGGTGGTAATATAGTTGGGGTCCCTCCACCTATATGGATAACATCTATTTCTAAATTTTGTATATAATTTTTATTTGCATAATATTTGATTTCTTCTATAGCAATATCTTTATATTTTTCCATTTCAGACGTATTTTTAACTTTATCAAATCCACAAAACTCACATCTAGAATCACAAAACGGAATATGTATATATACAGAAGCCCTTTTCTTTTTCTTTGCAATCTCCAAACTTTTAAAAAATTCTTCTTCTTTTCTAATAGTACTTTTATCTTCTACAAGGTCCATATGCGGATAATAGTATTGATGTGGCAACAAAATTTTTTTATTAAACATACCAATAATTCCTTTCATTTTACATATTTGCTTATAAGTTGCATAAATTTATCAAAGCTTTTTACATTTTCTTCAACTAAATCTTCATTGTTGATTTCTATATCAAATTCACTTTCAACAGTTGTAATTAGTTCAATAAATCTTATTGAATCAATATAACACAAATATTCTTCTACATTTTTACATAAACAAAAATCATTATCTTCAGTATCATCATGTGAAGTCATCAAGCTAATAATTATATTCTCTAACTTTTCTTTTAAACCCTTCATTTATTATTTACCTCCATATTTTAAAATTTTTCTAGTGTTGCATTAATTATTCTGATTACCGACTTTTCATTAGTTTTTAAAAAATCGTGACTTCCTTCAACCACAACATTCTCAACATTCCCTATAGTAAAATCTTTCCAAGACTCAATATCTCTTTGACATAAAGCAAAATCTTTATCCCCTCTAATTAACGTAATATTACAATTTAATAATTCTATATCCCCTTTAAAAATATAATTGTCCACCATTTCTCGATCTAATTTCCATACATCATAAAAAGTTTTTAAATACGGTTTTTCTTCCAATAGCTCTTTACTAATTCGACTTTTCATGCACCATTCAAGTATTAATTCATCCTCACTAATGTTTCTTTCGTCAGTGTCTTTTTTAATTAAATTTGGAGGAGAATATGCACATATAAAACAATGTTCTGGTTCAGTTAATTTATTTTTTCTAATAAGTTTAAATAACTCATATAATACAATAGTTCCTACACAATAAGCAAAAATAACATATCGTTGATTTTTTATTTCTCTTTCTACCGTATCCCATATAGAATCAATAAGATCTGATACTTTATCACATGGTTTTTCTTTAAATCTTAAACCCCTACCTGGAAACTCAATTGGTATAATTTCAACATTTTCTTTCAAATACTTTTTCCAATGAGTATAAAATAATGCCGAACCACCTGCGTAAGGTAATAATAAAAGTTTTATATTGGTTTTATCTTTCATTTTATATCCTCTACTTTTTAAATATCATTATTTTTAACTATAAGAGTTATTCCATCGTCTAAAGGAATTAATACACTATTAAGATCTTCCCTTTTGCTAATCTCCACATTAAATTTATGTAAATACTTATTACTCATTTTGAAAATACTTCTATTTTTAGCAACAGGAAAAAGCGTATCATCTGCTATTAATAGTCCATTATCATCTAATAAATCAACACAATAATCTAAAACACTCAAATATACTTCATTATATAAATCCAAAAAAATCATATCAAACTTTTCGGTTAAACTTGGCAATATTTTTGTTGCATCCGCATTAATAACATTTATTATGTGTGAAACTCTATATTTCTCAAAATTTAATTTTGCTTCTACAGCAATATCCTTATCAAATTCAATTGTTGTTATTTTCCCTCCATATTTACTAAGACTTTGAGCCATCACTGTTGTAGAATACCCTATACTAGTCCCTAATTCTAATACTCTTTTAGGTTTTTTTATATCAATAAGAACTTTCAGAAACATGGCTACAGTAGTATCGATAACAGGGCAATAACCAGTAATTTTAGTATCTTTTTCATATGTATGCTTATCTAAAAAGTTTTGATACTTACTCATAGTTCCAACATAATTACTAATAATACTATCCATATGCAACCTCCTTTTTATAATTATTTTATAAAAGTAATACTATTCATCCAAGAATTTGTTTGCTTTATATTAGTATTTTTTTGCTATTATATGAATTTATAGGTAGAAATTAACCCAACTCATAATTACTTTATATAGAGACTTGTCTCTTCCATTTATAGTATTTCTTTGCTATTCATGATATACTTAAGACAATTAAAAATTCAAAAAATTTTGTATAGGAGGATTTCATGGAAAAAAATGATAGCTACTATTGTAAAGAAATGCCTAATAAAAGTTTTTGTGTTGATATTGGATTATCAGACCCCTGGGAAAAAGGTAAAAATTTTAAAGAACACTGGCATGAACATCTACAAATTTTTTATGTTACTGCTGGAGAAGGTTTTATAAGATGCAATACCAAATTATATAATGTGACAAAGAAAGATATAATAATAGTTAATGTTAAGGAAATGCATTATCTAGAAAGTTTAAATGATAAATTTACTTTTTTCTTAATTCGTATAGATATGCCATTTTTATTTAGTAATCAAATAGATTTGTGCCAAACTAAATATCTATCCCCACTTTCAGAAAATTCAATTCTTTTTAAGAACTTAATACGTAATGATCCTATCGTAAAAAAATGTATTGATTTAATCATTGAAGAATATTTCAAAAAAGATATTGGTTATGAACTTGCTATAAAATCTCAATTTTACGAATTATTCGTATTATTATTACGAAATTATATGGTTAAATTTCTAACTAACACTCAACTGGATATGAGATTAAATAATACGAAAAGATTTTATGATGTCTTTGAATTTATAGACAAAAATTACGATTCTAAAATTTCACTTATAGATCTTGCCAACATCGCTTATGTTAGTAAATTCCATTTTTGCAGACTTTTTAAAGATATGACTGGTAAAACAGTAACAAAATACATAAATGATATAAGACTAAAAAAATCTATAGAATTATTAAGGACTAATACATTAAATATAACAGAAATTGCCATAAAATGTGGTTTTAATGATGCAAATTATTTTAGTAGAATTTTTAAAAGAAAGTTTGGGGTTAGTCCATCAAAATTCGAGTTTTAAGTAAGGATAGAATCTATTACTAAATCAAGCAAAATTTCTTAATTATATTTAGTTTTGAGCTTAAATGGCTTATGTAGCTTATGTAGCAAGCACAGTAAGTGCATATGCACTTACGAAAAAATAGATTAAATCAACTATATAGCTACTGTTTGTTTTAATCTATTTTGCTTGTTGGGGAATATCCCCAAACCCCTAATTTTTTTTAACTTGCATTAGCTATCCTTATAAAAAATATTTACATTCTCTCATATACGAAATTTGATTATTCTTTTTAAAGGTGATAAAATATAAGATAATTAGAAGCAAAACTCAGGAGTTTTCTTAAAAAATATATAATAAATTAAACCTGTAAAACAAGTTGCTATACTTGCTTTTACAGGTTTTTCTTTTTTTACTTAACTATATAAAGGAGGTAACCTATGGCAAATAGAACTAGAAATAACGGGATATATCTAATGCTATCTGATGAAGAATTAGAATTATTGAACAAAAAATATAAAGCATCTAAATGCAAATCTCTTAGACAATTTATTATAAAATGTGTTTTAGAAAAAGATATTTTTATTCTAGATATGGATGTTTTTCGTGAAATGTCAACAAATATAAGTCGTACTTCAAGTAGTATAAATCAAATTGCAAAAAGAGTAAACTCAACATCCCTTATATATAAAAATGATGTAGATGATTTGAAAAAATCATTAGAAAAACAAGCAAAAGATATTTTATCCATGCGTAAAAAAATATACTCTCTTACCTATTCCAATAGTTTTAATACGGAGAAAAAATAATGGCTGTTACTAAAATTCATCCTATTAAATCTACCTTAAAAGCTGCCCTTGATTATATTATGGATAGCAATAAAACAGATGAAAAAATTCTAATTTCATCTCTAAATTGTAACCCTACAACTGCTCATTTAGAGTTTGAACAAACAAAAATAGAATGTAATTCTAAAGCTAAAGTTTTAGCTAGGCATTTAATTCAAGCTTTCGCACCTGGAGAAACTACACCTGAAGAGGCTCACAAAATTGGAATTGAATTATGTGAGAAGGTACTGCAAGGAAAATATGAATACGTAATAACAACCCATGTTGATAAGGAGCATATTCATAACCATATTCTATTTAATAATGTTTCTTTTGATACAGGTAAAGCCTATCAAAGCAATAAAAAATCTTACCATCAAATTAGAAATTATAGTGATGACTTGTGTAGAAAATATAAGTTGTCTGTTATAGATGAAGACTATATGAAGTTTAAAAATAAATATAAAACTAATGGAAAATCATATAAAGAATATATGGAATTTAAAAAAGGGACATCTTGGAAATATAGACTTCAAATATCTATTGATCATGCTATTCAAAAGTCTAATAGCTATGATAATTTTTTAAAAACTATGGAAGAATATGGATACGAAATCAAATTAGGCAAGTACCTATCTTTTCGTCATAAAGAGCAAGGAGAAAAAGGACGATTTATTCGTGCTAAAGAAACTACTCTTGGAAAAGATTATACCAATGAAAAGATCAAGGAAAGAATCGAGAATAATATGAATAAAAAGTTCGTAAAAATTGATTTTGATTCTTCTACGAAAGCATACAAAAAAGTTGACAATCTAATAGACTTAAAAAATAATAAAAAGATACAATCTTCTAAAGCTTATGAAATATGGGCAAAGAAGCACAATATGAATACTATGGCTGACACTTTAAATCAACTCAGAAAGTATGGGCTGACATCTAATATAGATCTAGAAAATAAAATTCAAAAAGAAGCCATTAGCAGACAAAAAACTTTAGATAAAATTAAGGATATAGAAAAAGATTTGAACGAAATCTATACTGCAATTGAGGCTTTAAACACTTTAAAAATAAATAAATCTATTTATGAAGTCTATAAATCAAACTCTAAAGATAAAGAATTTTATACAGAATATAAAACTCAAATTATCACTTACGAAAAGTCAATAACTACTTTAGACAAAAACAAGTATAAAAATTTAAACATACAAGAATTATCAAATATTTACGATGAATATAAAAGTAAAAAAGATGTCCTTATGGTAGAATATTTCAACAAGAACAACTTGATATATAACTTGGCCCAATTAAGGGAAAATACTGATAAATATATTGATAATGAATTGAATTATTAGGGGTAAAGTTTTCTATCTGCGTCCATAAAGAATTTTCATCATTTTGCAACAACACCTTTTACTTCAAGTCCTGTCTTCTAAATATGATTTTTGATAATAATAAGAAAAAAAATAATAGCATTATACCACTCACAAAAGATATAATTTCATTAAATCCATTCATATCAGCATATAGAATATCCCTTATTTGTTGAATTGGAATATAGTTTAATATAAAAATCTTATCAAATAATCCCATAGGCTTTCCATATGCTATTAATAATGCAAATGAAAAAATATATACTATAGATAATGATAATGATCTTGCGATATCTTTAAAAACAAATATAAAGAATACGCAAACTGAATACATTGCACTATTTAATATTATTGAAAAGAATGCTATTTTAACAATATGTTCAATATTCAAGTATAAATTTAAATCATATCCAAGACTTAACCCCATTCTAATACATCCAGCTATAGGATATATCAATATCATTAGGTTATAAGCAAACATATAAACAATTATTTTGCTCCAGAAAATACTACTTCTGGAGTTTCCTATATAAACATCATTATTAACCGTTCTATTTTTAAATTCTGCTCCCATAATTGATGTAATAATTATTGTAACTAAAATTACAATTACAGTTGAATCATAAACCATTGCATCAAAAATTCCTATAGCATCTTTTCTTGAATTTAAATCCACTAAATACCCAGAAGAGCCAAAAATACCTAGCAATAAAATAGCCACGAAAGATATTAGTAAGAATCTATTATGTTTTATCTGATAAAAATCTTTTTTCATAATATTTTTCATATTTACCTCCATTATCATTTTAAATCACATTTTTTAAAATACTTTATTGTTCCTATTAAAAAAACAAAAAAATATACGTTAGCTAAAACTATTGCTTCCATCAAATTAATACTGTTTTCTATCAGCAATCTACCTTGTCCCATTGGAATAAAATGAGCCAATTGAACTGCGTTATTAGAATTCAATAAAAAAATCACAATGAAATAAATCCCAACAGATGAAGCTAAGGTCTTCCCTATATCTTTAAACAAAAAGGCTAAAAATACAGTGATGACTAAAAAAGATGTATTTAATAATAATGTAACCAGAAATATTTCTAAAACGTTTATATTATCTGCTCCATTACCATTTTTTATCATACTAATTATGGTGACTATTGTTGGTTGTAACATCAAAATTAAATTAGAAAATACAATCACAACAAATGTCTTGACTATAACAATATTAGTTCTATTATGTCCACTTACAATGTATCTATTAATTCTTCTATCTAAAAAATTACCCCCTATGTAAAGAGATATAAAAACATTAACAACAATAAATAACAATGGCATATTATAGAAACTATGGTATATCATTTCTGATGTGTTTTTTATATTCTTGTCAAGCAATAAAACAGATTGTAATATAATTGATATAATAAGTAGAATCAGATATTTTTTATCTCGTATAAATTCATATAATTCGGACTTTAGTATATTCTTCATATTACATTCTTCCTATTTTTTCAAATACATAATCTTCTAAAGATTCTCTTTCTTTCTTCATTTCTCTAATTTGAATTTTGTTGTCTGCCAATAAGGAAGACAATAAATCTATATTATCATTAAAATTTCTTATACATACAAATTCATTTTCTTTATTAATCTCTATATTAGGAAATTTTCTCTTAAATATATTTATAGTTTTTTCATTATCGCTTGTTTTAATATAAATATATTCTGTTTTATGCTTTGATAATTCTTTTTTTGTAATAGTTTCAATTATTTTCCCATTGTCTATTAAGATAAAATCGGTAACTGTATTTTCAAGTTCTTCTAATATATGACTTGAAATTAAAATTGTTTTATTTAGATCTTTATTAAGATGATTAATCAATTCTCTAATTTGCTTAATTCCCTCTGGATCAAGTCCATTTATAGGCTCATCCCAAATTAAAAGATCTGGATTTCCAACTAAAGAAAGCCCTATTCCTAATCTTTGTTTCATACCCAAAGAAAAATTACGAGTCTTTTTCTTACCAGTATTTTCAAGATTTACAAGTTTTAAAATCTCTTCAATTTCATTTTCATCATTTATACCTTTTTGAATTTGCTGACTCCTCAAATTTTCTTTTGCAGTCATAAATGGATAAAGCGTTGGTCCTTCCACTAAAGCTCCAATCTTCTTTCTTGAATTTTGTAAATTTTTCTCTCCTTTGTTTCCAAATATAGATATCTCTCCACTAGTTGGAAAAGCTAAACCAGTAATCATTCTAATTAATGTAGTTTTTCCTGCTCCATTTTTTCCAATAAATCCATATACTTTTCCTTTTAATATTCTTAAATCAACATTATCTAATGCAGTATTATTTTTATATTTTTTTGTTAAGTTTTTTATTTCTAGAAGAATTTCATCTTTCATATTAACCTCCAGCATTATTTTTGTTTTCTATCAATAATTCGTGAAAAAACCATTAAAACTGCCAATATAAGATACATCCAAATTTCATTCAAGCCTTCAAATATATTATTATTTCTTAAATAAGCTAAATAAAAATTATATATAACTTGAACTATTGGTACTACGATAATATAACATAATATAACTATCGAAATAAAGTTGTATACTATATAAATGACCCTCTTTTTAAAAGTTTCTTCCTTAAATATTTTTTTTAGTCCCCCAAATGATTTTTTTCTTAAATTTGTTAATTGAAACAAAGTGGTTAGTATATAATATCCGTCTAGTGGCAAAAATGGTATAAAATTTGTTACTACTAATCCTAAATTAGTGTATGCTAACAATAAAAAAACTTTACTAACTGTGCCTGTAGTATAATTTTGGATGATTACTGAAATAAAAAATATAATTAAATTTGATAATATTCCAACACTCCAGACAATTATTCTTTTTCGCTTAGAAAGCGTATAAATCCCATTAGTTTTTATATATGCAATTGGATTTAAATATAAGTATAATACTATTTCCATTTTATTTGGATTTAATCCATATTTTTTAGAAAAAATAGCATGTGAAAATTCATGTACAAGTACACTTGCTGTTGTTAAAAACAAAGATAAAATCAAGCTCAAAACTGAAGAGTCTAATGTTTTATAAATGTTAAAATACAACAATCTTGATAACATTTTTGGTATCAAGGGGAATGAAAAAAAAGCAGCAAATATCAATACTATTAAATATAATCTAGAATACTTTGAAAAAAAATAAAATAAATTTGATAGCTTATCTAATGGTATAGATGCTATCTTAAGACCATATCTTTCAAATTCATTTTTATTTAAATCAACTTGTTCATTTTCAAGTAATCCTGCTTCCAATAATAAGTTATACAACTTATTAATATTTAAATCTATATTTTCTATTTTCTTAAGCTTTTCATTAATTTCCCCTATATCGTTAGTCCCATCAAAATACTTAATAGATTTCATTATAGCATTCTTTTGTTCTTCTTTAACTTCTATATATCTGTCTTTCTCAATACTACCTATACAATATATATCTTCTTTATTTTTGTTCTCAAATAAAATATATTCATTAATATCATTTACTGCTTTAGGTCTATTGTTCTTCATATATTAACTTTCCAAAACAGAGATAATAACCTCTTCTGTCAATTTTCTCATAAATTCACATTCTTCTTCTGCCGATTCAAATATATTTCCAGTTGTATACTGGTTTATTCCCATACATCCATGACATATTGTACGGTTAAAACATTCATTACACTTATCATATTTAAACCTATCATACTTATAATATTTACTCATTGGTCCTTCTTGTATATCCCAAAATTCATCAGTTAATGAATATACATTTCCCAATTTATATTCTTCACAATCATTTAACATAAAACATGGATAAATATCTCCTTTAGCTGAAACTGAAAATACGGTCGCGCCTGCACCACATATTTTATTTGAAATTTTTTTGTTAAATAAACTATCTAATATTTGATTTACAAGCATATATTTTACTTTTTTATTTTTAAAAGAAGATGATACCGCATCAAGAAAAGTTTCTCTGTTTTTTAACCTATAAGATGCATGTTCTTTTGCACTAACAGGGACTACATGAATCGCCTTAAATTTAAATTTATCATACAAATAATCAACAGTATCCTGAACACTGATACCTTTATTTATGTGCCATTGTGTAAAAGTTACTTCTGCTGCGATCGGTTGATTTGTCTTATTTCTCAACTTTACTATATTATTTTCTATAACATCTGCCGTCTTATATCCCTGTCTATTTAGTCTTGTTTCGTTAGTTATATCCTTATTGCCATCTAAACTAACTGTTACATCAATATTATATTTATTAATCAAATCAATAAAATAATCTGTTGCGCATGTTCCATTAGTGGTAATCGTATAGTTCGGAATTTTACTTATTCTATTTGATTCGTATAAACGTTTAACATATTCACATACAAACTCAATAGCGCCTAAATTTAATGTGGGTTCTCCTCCAAAAAATTGAATACACTCAATACAATCAAATCTATTATAAAATGTATCAATTGTTTGCTTGAGCGTTTTATTAGAAATAACACTACTGGTAGAATTGTAAGTTCCTCCATTGGCATAACAATATATACAATTAAGATTACATCCATTTACTATATGTAACGCTAATTTTGATATTTTCTTAACTTTGTCTATATTTTTTGGTACTTCGATAATTTCTTGATTTATAAGCTCAAGAATTTTCTCGTATTTTTCAAAATCAATATTATATTTATCGACAATTATCTTTTTATCAATCCCTTTTTCAATATCTAAAACTATATTTTTTACAGATTTACTAATTTTAAAAAATCTACATGTATTTGGCAAAAATAATATAAATTCTCCATTTTTATTTTGTATTATGTGTGTTTTCATTTTATAATCCTACAATCACTAATCAAAATTTCCCCTTTTCTAGCATCAGAAAAGGGGAAATTTTGATTCAATTATTAATGACAATAAGCGCCAAACCATCCATGTGGACATGAGAATCCAAAACTAGGAGTTGTAGCTTCTTCTAATACTTCACAATCATCTAAATCAATTTTTTCACTATTGAGTTTTTCTTCAATTTGTTCATTAAAGTCAATTTCTTCAATCTTAAAATCTTTCATATAATGTCTCCTTATAAAATTTAAATTATTTCTCTTTTTTAGTTACAATTCAATCTAAGTATATTTAATATAATTGCTCTATATCACATAATGAAATCCCCTCCCATTTTAAACTATTTATATACTATAAAACAGTATTTAAAACTGTAATAGTATTCTAATATAAAAAACTATTAAACTTATTATTGAATTACTTGTTCATTACTTCTGTGATTTAATTTTATATAATTTCACCAATAAAATCAGCTAACTTTTGTGAATACTTTCCGTTTTAACCTATCAATTTTACTTTTAATAAAATTTTCTTCTGTTTTTTAAATTATGTAGATGTGCCAAGCTATATAAATATTTGTTAATCGTTCCTAATTATATATGCCTTTAATTAAAATTTTTGAATGTCCTCAAATTCTATAAGTCTTATTTTATTCTCTTTAATCTCCAATATACATGGTATGCTATTGATACCATAGTAATCTAAGATCCTATTAAGCTCAGTATTGTTAAAATATTCACCTATGTCTAAATCTACGACATTCTTAGATAAATCATGTTCCTCACTTTCTTTTTTTACTAGCTCTATTCCATTGCTTATATAATGTAAACAATAAGGACAATCTTTTGATGTTAATAGATATATACCATCTTTTTTACCTATATCTTCCCATTCTATTTGATTCAGCTGCCTTTTCTTTATTTCATAATTAGATAATTGATAAAAGTGCTCATAGTTACTAATATTAAATTTGAAAAGTTTAAATATTGCCAAAACAATAACTACTACATATATGCTTTTAATTACTTTTCTGTTCTTCACTTTTTATACCAGCTATTTGAAAAGTAAATTTCCAATGAACATAATAATTGGAAAAGATAATACCAATAACAAGTTCAAAAAAACAAAAATTATAGATTTTCTTTTTATGGATGATATCAAACCAATTATTCCAAGTATAGGACATATAAAAATCGTACTTATTCCTAAAGGTTTCAATTCTGTAATTTTATTTAATAAATCTACAGGAAGAATATATGAAATAACAAATATTATTATGCCGAGTACAAATGTGTATTTTTCTATATTTTTTAGCATCCTACTTGACCTACAGTATTAAAATACGTTCTGATTGCCCATGCTACTTTAGCCATTGATCCTGACATTTCACTTTTATGTTCATCGATATAATCTACCAAGTCTTTATTACACTTACAATTTTTTCTTAATGTTAATGACCATTTGTAGCATTGATCATGTCTTTTACATCCTTCATCTAGTATATCAGTAGCTGGTTTATTGGAATCTTTCCCTCCATAACCCGGTCCACAATAGTTCCCCCATATTGGTAAACCTATTGAGCGAGTTCTGTAAACTTCTGTATTAAATTCTGCATAATTTGAACTAACTGATTCTAACAATAAGCCTTGTTCTATAACTTCTGAACTTTCGTTATTATTTTGTGCATTTTGATAGTCAAAATATAGTCTATCATTATCTACAATGATATATTTCTTAACTTCATCTCCTATTTTTTCAATATCACTATAGCTTAGACTTTCTCCATGTGATGCAGATACATTATTATTTGGTAAGATAAGTACACAAATAGCCAATACAAAAATTAACCCAAAAAATATTTTTTTTAATTTTTCTTTCATTACATATCTCCTTTACGCTACTAACGCTTTTACTGCCTTATTTCTAATTTAATTTTATAGTAGTTAGAAATTTATTTCAGCTAACTTTTGTGAATGTTTTTGTTTTTTATTAAAGAATTTTTATCAGGCATTAAAATTATTTCATTACATACTTTTTGTATTTCATGGTCATGAGAAATTATTACTATAATTTTATCTTTACTTCTTTCTTTTATTATAGAAATTACTTTTTTCTTCATTTCTTTATCTAAACCAGATAAAGCTTCATCTAATAAAATCAAAGGTTGCTTACTAATCAACAGCCTCGCTAACTGTATTTTTTGTTGTTCTCCTTTTGATAAAGTGTCTTCTAAGTTTTTAGTCTTATGCGTTTTTATTTTCTCTAATTCTAGAAATCTAATTATTTTATCTAAAAATAATTCATCGATTTCATTTTTCCCAAATAATGTGATATTGGGATTCAGATTTTCACGTAATATAAATGGTTTGCTTTCTATAAATAAGACTTCATTTCTTAAATCTTCATCTTTATAGTTTCTTATCTCCTTACCATTTATTAAAATTTCTCCTTCGTAATCAGTATAAAGTTTACTAATTAAATTAAAAATTGTTGTTTTACCAGAACCATTTTCTCCAACTATCGCATATAAACCAGGTTTCGATATTTCAAATGAAAAATCTTTCAATATGTATTCGTCATTATATTTGAACGAAACATTTTTAAATTTAAGGCTAGTTACTTTTGACAATTTCTTTCCATCAATTTTCTTTTCACTGTCATAATCCATAATTTTCTTATATCTCTCTAAATCAACAATAACTTCATTAAAAGATAAGTTTAAATCACCAATATTTTTAATTGACGAATGTAACTTTTCCATATAACTACTAAAAGCAACTATATTTCCCAATGTCAAATTTCCTAATATTATTAATTTTGCTGAAATGAATAATATTAGAGAACTTAAAATAATGGTTATCAAATCTTGTAAACTCGTTACAGTCATCTTTATCTTCAAATTAGACATAGATACATTTTTTAAATCCTGAAGCTTCTTCCCATAATTTCCTTTAAATGTTTTTTGTAAATTATTTAGTTTTATTCCAGTTAAATTCGAAATCGTATCTACTAGATAATCTGAATATGCATCTAAATTTGCAATATAGTCTCTTTGTTTACTAATAATAGTACTTTTGAATATATAGTTAATTCCGTAAGTCAATGGAAGTAATATAATCGCAATTACAAATAATTTTAATGATATCCTAATCATAATATAGGCAGATATAATGATGCTAAACAAAATCATTATAATGCTTGAAAAAAAATCTATATAGAAACTGACTATTTTATCACCTGTATTTTCTATTCTACTTACAAGTTCTCCTTCTCCATACGAATTTAAAAATTCATATCTTGTATCTAATATTTTAGAAAACATCGCTTCTTTTATACTGTTTGAACAATCCACTGATAATATATTGCCAAGCCATTCCTCTAAAATACTGCTTAAACTTTGAAATATATTTAAAAATAGACTTATAAGAATAAACTTTGAAACTAATTGCAAATCTTTTATTACTATTAAATCAATAATTTTCCCAAATATATAAGGAATCGCCATACTTGCAATTATTCCTAATAATATGATTATTATTAAATATATAATCTTCTTTTTCTGTGGTAATATAAATTTATCAATTATTTTTTTATGTTCACGCCAATCATACATATTATTCATCTACTAAATATACTTTCCTAGATTTAAAGTCAATTGACCAAAAAGAATTGTCAGTGCTTTCCCAAATATATTTATCGGATGTATCTCTCCACCATTTTTCATATTCTTCTACTATGTTTTTATAATCTCTATCTACTTTTTTATAAATTTCTTGACTTTCAGATAAAATTTTCAATAAGTTTTCTAATGCTATTTTCTTTTCAAGAAACTCTTCTATATTACTACATTCTTCCTGTGTTAATGTTCCAACTTCTTTCAACTTAGCTATCCTCCAAGTATTTTTTGTTTAAAATTCCATTTACAGGATTTTTTTCTAAAACATCAATAAATGGATCTAAATAATTTAATGGTTTTATATGTCTATCAAACTCCATTAATTTCGCCAGTTTTTTCTGTAATTCATAAGATACTCTATATTCAATACTAGATTTTACACATGAATTCTTAGACGGTATATTAACTTCATTTGTATTTATATAATTTTCGAAACTACAAGAATTACAATGACAAATACTGCATTTATTGCAAAGTGGAGAATATTTTTCTGAGTATAAATATCTATTGTATTTCTTTTTTATTCCATCTTTTAAGCTTCCGATATAATCCAAAGGAAAATTAAAGTAAAATTCTGGACAAACATAAAACTTTCCGTTGCTAGCAAGGGTATAAGAATTTAATCCACTATCACATAATTCTTTTTCCTCCATAAACAATTCATCAGTTATTACATTTAGTTCTTTAATTATTCCTTTATTTACATATTCGTAATAAATATAATCAGAAATATTCTTTAGTTGTTTTTCATATAGGATAAAATCAAATTGTTTATCGAAATCTAATATATTTAGATTAATCCTGTTAGTCTTATTGAATAATTTTATTATTGAAGTCTTCATATCACTTAAAAATTTAGATGATATATTTAGTATTATATTTTCTTCTAGCTTCATATTTCTTACAAACCCTTCGTCATTAGGATATTCAATTGTAAGAATATAGTTATTAGTTATTTTTCTTATACTATCTTGATCTCTTACCGAGCAATAGTGAAAAATATTATGTCCTTTTAAGTCTATCTCTTTGAAATTTAAATTTATACCATAATTGCTATGTATGAATACTGGTCTTAGAAAATTATTTTTAGCATATTCTAACCCTTGTTTTATAGTTTCATTAGACATAATAGAAGAATCACTTCTATTTTCACTACTAGCACAAGTTTTTACAGTCGAATTAGACAATAAAAAATAAAGTTTATCTCTTTCTTCGATATTAATCTCTCTTTCAATTCCATACCTATTATGTAGTTCTGCAAAGTAGTAGTTATTTGCTCTTACTCTTGCTTTATGCATTTTACAAATATACTTTGCCTTTTGAAAATTTGTGTTACTATCTGCAGAATCATAATTATGACCAAAACATGAAGTGCATCCGCTTGCAATCCTGCAGTTAAGACACTCCTCATCAGATTGAAGTTGCGTATTTATCAGATAATAAGGTCTTATTTTATCAAAATCTATACCATTTTCTACATCACCGATTGTAATTTCCTTTTTATTGCTAAGTGAATAATCTTTATATCTCATACATGGATACAATGATCCATCAGGTCCTACTGCTATCATCTTTCCAGCACCACAAGAAGCTGTTTCTAATATTTCTCTACTATTCGGAAAACCTATAGATTCATCAAATAAAGTACAAGAATATTTATCAAATAGTCTATTTTCCAGGATATAGTCTGCCAATTCAATTAACTGTTCTTCAAAAATTTTTTCATCTCCATCTTGCCAAACATCTTCAAAAACCACATTTGCTGCTACATCAGATATTCCTAATTCCCATAAATGAATAATGCTATCTTTTAAATATTTCAAATCTTTACTTGCAAATGTTACTTTAGTCGAAGCTTGAAATTGATTTTTGTACAATTCTATGTTTTTTATTATTTCATCATAAGAACCTTTACCATTGAGGAAAATTCTATGCATATCATGTTTTTCTTTAGTACCATCTAACGTAATTGCAATTTCAAGTTTTCCTTGATTTTTCTTTATAAAATCTTGTACCTCTTTACTAGCATAATTAATCCCATTTGTCGTTATATTAATCCTATAATCCCAAAACCATTCATCATTTAGTAGATATGTTTTTAATTTGAAATAGTCGCATATTTGATCAATTAGTTTAATTTCAAGTAGTGGCTCTCCACCTATAAAATCTAATATAACTCCATTTGGTCTAACTATTTTTTCTGAAAGTACATAATCAATAAATTTCTTAGCTACATCAAATGACATTTTTTTATTTGAAGATTTGTGTGTAATATAACAATAATTGCATCTTAAATTACAATCCTCAGTTACAATAAACGTTAATGTTTGAGCAGTACCTTCTTTCCAAATATCAAATTCTTTTCCAAGTTTGTAATTTGTATTATTTTTTATCATCTTTATTTAAATTATTATTAAATGTGCTATGTGAATATTTTGGGTGTTTAGCAGCATTCTTTGCTGTACAACTATACCTACAAGTATTAGTACACGATAATTTACACACATTAAAAGGAGTAATTTCTCTTCCTATCATATTGTCTTTTAGTTTACTTGAATAATTCATCACTTTATCACCTCTAAATATTATTAATTCTATACTTTATCTTTAATTTTATATTTTTTTAACTTCCGTTTCAGCTAACTTTTGTGAATAAAAAAAGCATTAGAATTTTTAAATCCTAATGCTCATCTATCAAAATGAATCTACATAACCTAGTTCTCTTACCTTGTCTATCATTTCTTGATAATTTCTAACATTTAATTTTTGATATATTCTAGATAAAGATACCGCTAAACTTCTAACATTTGTATTAAGTTCTTTAGCTAGTTCTTTCCTAGACATACCATTTGAATACAATCTCACTATTCTTAATTCATATTTTGTCAACGATTCTAACATATAATTTTCTTCAGGAAATATTATTTTATCTTCTTCTACAATACTTTTAATATATTGTATTAACTTTTTAGTATCCTCTTCTTTAGAAATAAATCCTCTACATCCTATTTCTTTAGCTCGTTTTATATAAAATTCTAATTTATATGCAGTTAAGATAACAATTTTAATTTCCTTATACTTTTCTATTAATTTTTCGGCTAGATCTAAGCCATTTACTGTTCCTTCAATACCCGTTAAGTTAATATCTATAAGTAATAAGTCATAACTAAGAATTGATTTATCTGTATTAAGTTTTTCAATACGGTCTATTATATCTACAGAAATAGATTGTTCTGTTTCTAAACTCATTTTTAAAGAAGTAGCTACCATTTTATGATCTTCTATTAACAAAATTTTCATTCACAACTCTCCTATCTAATGGAATTTTTATTTTAAATTGCAGGTACGATTCTTCTAATTCTTCATTATTTTTAAATATTTCATATTCAAATACCCCTCTGTATTGTTTTAAATTCAGCTTTAGGATATTTAATCCTATATTGCCTTCTTTAATTTTATTTTTATCTTTTATATAATCTCCAACGTTTGTAACTGTTAAGTAAATTATATTTTTTTCTACTTTCAGATTAATATTAGTGTTGTAACCTTTAGAATGCTTAAACGCATTTATTAATAACTCATTAATACACTTATATACTAGCTCATCATAAGGTGATGAAAGTTCAATATCTTTTTTACATTCAAATTCAATAAGCATCTGTTTACTTAAATACATATCTTCTAGATCTGATATAAGTTTATTATATGCATCGTACAAAGAACTGTACTCTTTAATCTTAGGATTAAATGAATCAATTTCATGTCGAATTAAATCATTCAATTTATCTAAATTCTGTAATATATAATTTTTGTCTGAACCTGACAAATTATCTTCAATCCATCTACGTATAGCTATTATAATTTGAAGTATATCATCATGTAAGAATGTCTGAATTTTTAAAGTATTAAGTCTTTCAATTTCTCTGTTTCTATATATTTCAACATAATAACTATCTAGTAATTCATCAAAAGTAACACTTTGATGTTTCTTATACTCCTTATAACTTCTAAATTCTGCTAAATATATAAAAAAGTAAAAAGATAATAAAGTAATATCTACTACAGAAATACCCACTAAATATAGCATTACAAATAACACAATATAACCTAAAAATAGGTTCCTCATGGCTTTGATAAATAATGCTAATCCTTTTCTTACATCCGTTATCATAATTTTATATAGTAATACCGACTCCATTGATATAATTGATAATAGTAGGTACTCACTAATTGAAACATTTTCAATACTATTGATTTTCTTATACACAGTACGT
>NZ_BAEW01000011.1:0-54238 GCF_000246925.1 Peptoniphilus rhinitidis 1-13
TAAGATTATTTGATGAGGCAGCACCTCTTGCAGTAGAAAATTTTATTTCACTTATAGAAGATAAATATTATGATGAAATTATATTTCATAGAGTCATAGAAAATTTTATGATTCAAGGTGGAGATCCTACGGGAACTGGTCGTGGCGGAGAAAGTAAATGGAAAAAATCTTTTGATGATGAATTCCATCCTAATTTTAGAAATTTTAGGGGAGCTGTTTCTATGGCAAATGCTGGACCAAATACAAATGGATCACAATTTTTTATAGTTCAAGGAGATAAAATTCCCGATTATATTATTTCTGAATGGGAAGAAGATGGTGATAAAAGTGGATTTCCAGAGGAAATTAGGAATGCTTACAAAGAATTTGGAGGAGCATTTTGGCTAGATGGCAAACACACAGTTTTTGGACAAGTTTTTGATGGAATGGATGTAGTTGACGATATTGCAAAATCAAAAATTGATTTTATGGATAAGCCACTAGATGATATTGTAATAGAAAAAGCTTTAATTGAAGAATATAGAGGCTAAGAGTTAATATGCATCAGTATAAAGGCAGAATGATTCTACACACAGGTTCTATGTTTTCGGGTAAAACTAGTTCTCTTGAAAAAGACTTAAAAAGATTTTCTATTGCAAATTATAAAGTAGTTGCTTTTAAACCGATTGTGGATAAAAGATACGCAAAGTCTGAAATAGTTACTCATGATAAAATTTCTTTAGATGCTATTGAAGTTGAATCAATTGGAGAAATTTTAGATTTTGCAAAGAAAAATTTACCTGAAGTAATAGGAATTGACGAGATACAATTTTTAAATGACGAGCCAGAAGTCGTTATTAAAAATTTAGAAAAAATACTTTCAATGGGTATTACTGTTGTAATGGCAGGACTTGATATGGATTACATGGCAAGACCTTTTGAAATTGTAAAAGAGATAATGCCTAAGGTTGATTATTTAAATAAGCATCATGCAGTATGCAAAAGATGCGGAACAGATGCATGGGTTTCTCATAGAAAAATAAAAAGCAACAAGAGAGTTGAACTTGGAGCTGTTGAAGAATATGAACCACTTTGTAGAAATTGTTATATTGAAGCGATTCACGAAGATAAATTAAAAGAAAATCAAGAAAAATTTTTATAAATTATTGACAACCTCTAATCTTTTGATTACAATCTAATTAAATGATTAGAGGTGATTTTTTTGACACCAAGGGAAAGGGAAATTATAAATTTAATAAAGAAAAATCCAAGAATATCACAACAAGAAATTGCTGATGAACTTAATATAACAAGGCCTGGAGTTTCTGCTCATATAAATAATTTGGTCACATCAGGTTATATTCTTGGCAGGGGTTATATTTTAAGAGAGGATAATTATGTAGCAATTTTTGGCGGATGTAACATGGATATAACAGGCTACTCCTTTGATATTTTAAGAGGAAAGGATTCTAATCCTGGAAAAATTAAATATTCAAGTGGTGGAGTTGGAAGAAATATTTGTGAGAATCTTACTAGATTGGGTGTGAGTACAACTTTTCTTTCTGTTCTTGGGAAAGATGATGCAGGAAAAAATATTTTGTCAGAACTTAATTCATTAAATGTAGATGTATCCAAAGTTTTGATAACTGAAGGTATTACACCACATTATCTTGCAATTTTAGATGAATCTAAAGATATGTATGTTGCTGTAAGCGATATGGATCTAATAAAAAATATAGATAAAAATTACATCGATAAAAATAAAAAGATAATAGAGAATGCAAAATTTACAATTGTAGATACAAATTTAGAGGAAGAAACTTTAAATTATTTGCTAACAAATATAGAAGGCAAGTTTTTAATTGATGGAGTTTCCACAAGAAAAGTGATGAAAATAAAAAATTTACTGGACAAAATTTATTTTTTAAAAGTAAATATTTATGAAGCACAAGCTTTGGTTGGAATTGAAACAAGAGAAATTGAAAAATTAGGAGATTCTTTGTTAAATGAGGGTCTTAACAGTCTTGTTATAACTAATGGAAGCAATGGTTCTTATTATTTTGATAAGAATTTTAAGACAAAAAAAGAGTCAAAAAAAGTTGATGTTGTAAGTGCAAGTGGAGCAGGTGATGCCTTTATGGCAGGGTATTCCTATGGACTCTACAATAATTTTGAAACTGAAAAGAGATTATTATCTGCAGAGTGTGCAGCTAGAATTACACTTAAAAGTCATAATTCATGTTCAAGAGAGTTAAATGAAAATAATTTAAAGGGAGAGATGCATGATGAATAGTGAAATGTTAAAAAAATATGTTGAATACAGTGATGAAGTTAAAAAGGCAAGAGAAGATGGAGTGCCAATAGTTGCTCTTGAATCTACAATTATTTCACATGGAATGCCATATCCACAAAATATTGAAACGGCAAAAGCTTGTGAAGAAATTATTAGAGAAAATGGTGCTGTTCCTGCAACAACTGCTATTATTGGCGGAAAAATAAAAATTGGATTAACAGATGAAGAATTAGAATTCATGGCAACATCAGAGGATATTATAAAAACATCAAGAAGAGATTTTGCATATATTGTATCTAAGGGACTAAATGGAGCTACAACTGTTGCATCAACAATTATTGCATCAAGACTTGCTGGAATTAAGATTTTTGTGACAGGTGGACTTGGAGGAGTTCACAGAAATGCAGAGGTTACCTTTGATATTTCAAGAGATCTTGAAGAACTTGCGTCAAATGACATAATGATTGTATGCGCAGGTTGTAAATCAATCCTTGACATTGGTCATACACTTGAGTATCTTGAAACAAAGGGTGTGCCAGTATTTGGATATCAAACAGATTATATGCCTGCTTTCTTTACAAGAAAAAGTGAATTCAAAGTTGATTATAATATAAAAAATCCAAAGGAAGCAGCAGATGTGGCAAATACACAATGGAATCTTGGACTAAGTGGTGGAATACTTCTTACAAATCCAATCCCAGAAAAAGATTCTATGGATGAAGAAAAAATTAATGAAGCAATAGAAAAAGCTCTTGTAGAGGCAGAAGAAAAGGAAATTCATGGAAAAGAAACAACACCTTTTTTATTATCAAAAGTTTTGGAGGTAACTGATGGAAAATCTCTTGAATCAAATATTGCTTTAGTAAAAAATAACGCAAGGTTAGGTGCTGAAGTTGCAAAATACCTTTACTAATTCAAAAAAAGTTTCAGAGTCAAAGGTTGTTTTTACCTATGGAGTTATGCCTACTGATTTAAATACTGGTGGCACAATGTACGGTCCTAGACTTTTTGAAATTGCAGATCACAGTTCTGGAACTTGTGCAATAAGGCATACTAGAGGAAAAGTTGCAACTATTTCATGTGATAGTTTTAATTTTGTTAGACCAATAAATCAAGGTGATTTTTTAACGGCGACAACATATATATCAGGTGTTGGCAATACTTCTGTAGAAGTATTTACAAAATTTGTAAAAGAAGAATCAATGACAGGAGAGATGGAACTTGCAGCATTTTGTTTTTAACTTTTAAGTGCAAGGGGACTGAAGCTGGTAAGATACCTCTTATTGAACCTGAAACTCTTGAAGAGAAAAAAATAATTGAAGGATATGAAAGTAGAAGAGAAATAAATAAAATTAGAAGAAGAAATAATAGCGGAATAAGAGAATTTTTAAAATAAAAATAAAGCTGTAAGTAATAATGTTATTTGCAGCTTTATTTTTTATTAATCAAATTTTATTGAAGAAAAAAGTTTTTTTGTGTATTCATTTCGATTAGAATTTTTTAAATCTTCAGTTTGAAATAAATCTACAAGTTCTCCATTTAGAAGTACTCCAATTCTGTCACACAAATAAGAAATAACATTTAAATCGTGAGAAATAAAAAGACAAGTAAAGTTATATTTCTCTTGCAAAGATTTTATTAAATTTAAAATTTGTGCTTGTATGCTTACATCTAGTGCCGAAACTCCTTCGTCTATTATTAGAAATTCTGGATTAATAATTAAAGCTTGTCCAATGGCAATTCTCTGTTTTTGACCACCAGAAAGACTGCTTGGATATTGTTCTAAGACATCTTCTTCTAACTCAATATCTTTTAAAATTTTTAAAACTTTTTTATCTCTTTCTTCTTCAGTGTATAAATTATGAATATTTAAAATCTCTTTTAGTGAAAATCCAATTGTCTTTTTGGGGTTCAGTGCAGAATAAGGATTTTGAAAAACTATCTGAACTTCTTTTCTATAATTAAATAGTTCGTCCTTAGAAAACTTTGAAATATCTTTTCCTTTAAAATAAATTTTGCCTTCACTTTCTTTTAAAAGTTTTAGAATTATATTTGAAAGAGTAGTTTTTCCAGATCCACTTTCTCCAACAAGTCCAAAAATTTCACCTTTATAGATAGAAAAATTAATATTTTTTAATGCAATATTTTCTTTTTTGCGAAAAAATAAAGAAGAAGATTTAAAAGTTTTTCCAATATTTTCAATTTTTAATAACTCTTGCATTTTCATCTCCGTATAAATGACAATTGACAATGTGACCATTAAAATTGGTGCTTTCAGGGAACTTTATTTTGCAAATATCTTTTGTGTAATCACATCTATCCCAAAAAGGACAACCTTCATTGTTTCTATTTTTAAGTGCAGGGACTTTTCCTCTAATATTATAAAGTTTTTCTCCTCTTTTTTTATAAGAAGGAACAGCTTTTATAAGAGCCTTTGTGTAAGGATGTAGTGGATTTTTTAAAAGATCTTTAGTATTTGCACTTTCCACAATTCTACCAGCATACATTACTAAAATTCTTTTAGAGATTTTCTCAATTAAATTTAAATCGTGAGAAATAAAAAGTATTGCACCGTCGTATAATTTACTAATTTCCATAAAAAGTTCGATTATTTGTTTTCCTATATTTGCATCAAGTGCTGTTGTGGGCTCATCTGCTATTAAAACATAAGGATTTGCAATAAGACTCATGGCAATTACTATTCTTTGTTGCATTCCTCCAGATAATTCGTGAGGATATTTATTATAAATGTTTTCAGAATCTCTCAAACCACATTTTTCCATAGTTTTTAATACTAATTTTTTATTTTTTTCTTTAGAAAAATTATAATGAATTCTTAAAACTTCTTCTATTTGTTTTCCAACTTTTTGAAGTGGATTTAGTGCAGAGCCTGGCTCTTGGAATATAGTTGAAATACAAGTTGCTCTATATTTTTGCCATTCTTTTTCAGATATATTTAAAATTTCTTTATCTTTTAGTTTGCATGAACCTGATAAAATATTAGCATCAAGGCTTTGAATTCCTAAAATTGTTTGTGTTGCAACAGTTTTGCCGCATCCACTTTCCCCAACAAGTCCAACAAAATCTTTTTCATATAAGTCAAAACTTATATGATTCACTGCATTTTTTAACGCATCATTTAATTTAAAAGCAACAGTCAAATCTTTAACTTCTAATAATTTGTTCATGCTTTTTTCTCCTTAAGTCTTTTATTTCTAAAACTTTCTCCATAAAGTGTAAAACCAAGGACTAAAAGTGAAAGATTTAGTCCTGAAAAGATAAAATACCAAGGTGCCTGCGAAAAATAAGATTGAGATTCCTTTAGCATTCTTCCCCAAGAAGGGTGAGGCGGGCGAACTCCTAAGCCTAAATAAGAAAGACCTGCTTCAGATAATATTGCTGAAGATATTGATAAAATAATTGCTACCATAAGTTGATTTTTTATATTAGGGAAAATATGATTTTTTGCGATATAAAATGGGCTAGCACCTTTTACAATTGCAGATTTAACAAAGGCAGATTCTTTCACTTGCAGAAATCCACTTCTAACTACTCTTGCAAAGTAGGGAATTGACATTGTTCCAATTGCTATAATTGTGTTTAAAATACCTGCACCAAATATAAAAACAAGCATCATTGCAAATAAAATTCCTGGGAAAGCCATTAATGAATCGATAAATCTCATAAGAATTTCATCTACATTTCCACCAAAATAACCTGCCGACGCTCCAATAATAGATCCAAAAATAAGTGCAAAAAATACTGTCCCAAAGGAAAGTAAAATTGTAATCTTAGTACCCTCCATTATCCTAGATAAAATATCTCTGCCCATATTGTCAGTTCCAAAAGGGTGAGTTAGTGAAGGTGATAAGAATTTTTCACTTGTAACAATTTCGTTTGGATTAAAAGGAGTCCAAAAGATGGAAATAATAAAAATAAGAAAGTACATAATTAAGATAAATTTTCCTATATTAATTGAAAGTTTATTTTCTCGTATCATATTAACCTCTAATCCTAGGATCTACAATTCTATAAAGTATATCTATAATTAAGTTTATAAAGATTACCATAAAAGCAACAGCAAAAACAACTGATTGTATTAAAGGGAAATCTCTTGATGATATCGACTGAACAATTAATGATCCAATTCCTGGAAGTGAAAATACATTTTCAACTATTAAACTTCCGCCAACACTGGAAGTTATGCTAATGCCAATAATTGTAATGACAGGAACTAGAGCATTTCTAAGGACGTGTTTGTACAAAATATCCTTCAAAAGAAGACCTTTCATCCTTGCAGTTCTTACATAATCTTTATTAATTTCATCTAAAATTGCAGATTGCATATATCTTATAATAGTTGCAATATTTGGAATTGCTATTGCAAGAGATGGCAAGAAGAATTTATACAATTTTTGAAAAAAGCTACCACTCATTGCATTGTAAGATAAAGTTTTAAACCATCCAAGTTTAACAGCAAATAGATAAATAAGTAGAAAAGCAAGCCAAAAAGATGGAATTGAAATTCCAAGTTGTGTTATGGCTGTAATAATAGAAGAATACCATTTATCAGACTTTGCAGTTATTTGAATAGACAAGGGAATTGCTATTATTAAAGACAAAAATAAAGAAAAAAAGTTAAATATAAAGTTACAGGAAGTTTCTTAAAAAAAAGCTCCTTTACAGGAACTTGATATTTTAAAGAAGTACCCATATTAAATCTTAAAATATCTTTTATCCAATTGCCATATCTTACTAGTATAGGTTTATCAAGTCCCAACTCTTTTTCAAGAGCCAGAACTTGAGCTTCATCCGCTTCTGTTCCTAATATAATTTCTGCTGGATTTCCGGGTAGAATCTGAAATACAAAGAAAATTATTAGACTTACAAAAAATAGTGTAATAAAAAGGGAAATAAGCTTTTTAATGAAAATTTTACTCATTTTCTAATTTTACATCCTCAAGATTTAATTTTTGAATAGGGTATTGGTTTAAACCTGTAAGTCCTTTTCTGAGTGCTTGATTGTTGTCTGGATCTGCTATGAAAACAGATGCAGCTTCTTCTGCTAAAATTTTTTGTGATTCTTTAATATTTTTAATTTCTTCTTCTTTTGTTGAAGCTTTTTCTGCATTAGAAATGGCAACATCAAAATCTTTTGATTTGAAATTAATGTAGTTCTTTTCATTTTCAGAAGTGTATCTTCCTAAAATTTGAACAGGATCAAGATATCCTATAAATCCAACAACTGTTGCTTCATAATCTCTATCTTTATAAACTTTAGTTAGCCAAGTAGAAAATTCAATAGGATCGATAGTAACATTTACGCCAACTTTTTCTAGTTGAGATTGGATAAGTTCAGCTGTGTCCATGTGATATTTATAATCACTTGGAACTGTTAGTTTAAAACTAAGTCCATTTTCATAACCTGCTTCTTTTAAAAGTTCTTTTGCTTTTTCTTCATCGTGAGGATAATATTCTCCTAAATCTTCAAAGTATTCTTTTAAAGCAGGTGAAAAAGAAGAAAATAGTTTTGTAGCATTTCCCTCTGCGGCGCTTTTTATGATTTCATCTCTATCAATTGCATAATTTAATGCAAGTCTTACATTTTTGTCTTGGAAAGCTTTAAAATTGTTGTTTAAACCCATAACTTGAACTAGATTTTGTGGAAAACTTTTTATATTACAAGAATCTTTAAGTTCATCTGCTTCCTCTGATGAAATGCGATCAGCTAAATCTAAGTCCTTATTTTTAAGTGCCATTATCATAGTTTGTCTGTCAGTAATTCTTATTACTTCAACATTTTCAAAATAAGCTATATGATCTTTTTTGTGATAGTTTTCAAACTTTTTAAGCTTTAAACCCTCTCCTGGAGTGTAAGAAACAAATTCATAAGGACCTGTGCCTATTGGTTTAGTTCCGTTATCTTTATAATCTTTTTCAACAATTGGTCTTAAAGTTAAATATATGAATCCATTTTGTCTTTCCTTTAAATGAACTCTAATATTTAAATCATCAATAACTTCAATTTTATCAATAATTGAAAATTTTGATGAAAGAGGTTCCTTTGATGTCAAACCTGCCATGGCATCGTAGGTATATAAAACATCTTCAGCACCAAATTTCTTACCATCGTGAAAGTAAACATCCTTCTTTAACTTAAAGTCATAGGTTTTTCCGTCTTCTGAAACAGAATAACTCTCTGCTAAATCAGGAACCAAACTCCCTTTAGTGTCTACATCGAATAATCCATCAAAAACTTGATCCATAATAGTTTCAGTGTCACCAGCTGTCATTTTAAATGGATCTAACGAATCAATTTCTGTAGCCATCGCTACTCTTAGTGTGTTTTCTTCGCTTTTTTTATCACTATCTCCTGCTTTGTCCTTTGAATTGGAACAACCTGCTAGAAGTAGTACTCCTAGAAAAAAAGTTAAGACTAAAGTAATCCTTTTCATGATTCCTCCTAAAATATTTTATTTGCGGCAATTACCGCGATTAAAATATATCATATAATTAGATTAAATTCCATTTAATTAAGTAAAATTAATATTTTATAGTGTAAAAATAATTTAAATTCTATAAGTTCAAAATTCAAATTAAAATATAAAGAATTATATATTCATGTTATAATAATTATTATGATAATAGGAATATGTACTTTAGAGATATTTATTTACGGAGCAAGTTCTCTAAAAGATAAGAGAACTATTTTAAAAAGTATTATTGAAAAGTCAAAAAATAAATTTAATATTTCAATTGCTGAAGTGTCTGAAAATAACAAGTGGCAAAAATCTGTTATAGGATTTACAACTGTGTCAAATAACAAAAAAGTTGTGGATAGAACTTTAGAAAAAGTAATAAATTTTATAGATAACTTTGAAGAAATTGAAATTTTAAATATTGAAAAAGAAATTTTATAAGATGGTGAATAATGAAAAATTTATTAACTCATGATGAAGCAGATAAATGTTTAGATATTTTAGAAAAAACTTATCCCGATGCGCATTGTGAACTTGTTCATAAGAGTCCTTTTGAGCTTTTAGTTTCAACAATTTTATCTGCTCAATGTACTGATGTAAGGGTAAACAAAGTTACAAATGAGATTTTTAAAAAATATAATAAACCTAGTGATTTTGCCAATATGAATATAGAAACTTTAGAAAATCTTATAAGAGAATGTGGATTGTATAGGAACAAGGCAAAGAATATTAAAGCTTCATCAAAAGTGATTATAGAAGAATTTAATGGACAGGTTCCAAAAACTATTAAAGAGTTAATGACTCTTCCAGGAGTTGGAAAAAAAACTGCAAATGTTGTTGCATCAACTGCTTTTGGAGTTCCAGCTATTGCTGTTGATACTCATGTTTTTAGAGTCACTAATAGAATTGGATTTGTAAGTGAAAAAAATGTAGAAAATACCGAAAAAGCTCTTCAAAATAAGATTGATAAAAATAGGTGGACTAAAGCGCATCATTTATTTATTTTTCATGGAAGAAGATGTTGCACTGCTAGAAATCCAAATTGTGAAATGTGTAGTATTAATAAAATTTGTAGATATTATAATGAGGAAGTTTAATAAAGTGGAAAATTTTAATACAAAATTATTTGATATAGATAAAAAATTTTTAATAACAATTTCTGTCATATTGATGATAATATTTTTATCTATAATTTACTTTACAAAGGAGTATGTAAATCCTAATATTCATAAGGGTGTAAAAATAGAAAATATTGATGTTTCTAATTTATCAAAAAAAGAAGCTTTGTCAAAAGTAAAAAAAGAAATGGATGTCATTATAAATAATAAAAACATTGATTTTTATGTTGGAGAAGAAAACTTTTGTATTCCTCTAAAGAATTTCGGGTATAATCTTGATTTAAATAAGGCAGTTAATGAAGCTTATTCTTATGGAAGAGGAGATAATTTATTTTCAAATTATTTTAAGATTATAAAAAGTAGTATTGTTAAAAAAAATATTATTGCTGATACTAATATAAATATTTCAAAAAGAGATAAAGTCGTTGAAGATCTTTCTGAAAAAATATATAAAAGGCCAGTAGATGCAAAGATAATAATAAATGAAGACAAAACTGTAACTGTAAAGAAATCAGAAATTGGAAGATATTTGGATTTAGATGAAACAAAAAAATTAATTAATTTAGATATGTTGAAGGAAGAAAAAATTGAGCTTCCTGTTTATGATAGCAACCCAAATATTACATCAAGTTATTATAATGGTATAGATAAACTTTTGGGGGATTTTGAAACTGATTATTCTGGATCTATAAAAAATAGAAAAGATAATATTAAACTTGCAGCTTCAAAATTTAATAATTTAAAATTAAGTCCAGAGGATGAAATTTCTTTTAATGATGTAGTTGGAGAAATCACTGCTGAAAATGGTTTTAAAAGTGCAACTGTAATTGTTGGTGGTGAATATGAGAGCGGAATTGGTGGTGGAATTTGTCAAGTTTCGACAACTCTTTACAACTCTCTTATCTTATCTGATTTAGAAATAATTGAAAGGCACAATCATTCTAGGCCTATAAGTTATGTTGATTTGGGGACTGATGCTGCCGTAGCAAGTGGTTATAAAGATTTAAAATTTAAAAATAATACAAATAATCCCATAGTAATATTATCCCAAGCTAATGGAGAAAAACTTGACTTTAAAGTTTTGGGAAATGGAAAAGATAGAGATTATGAAGTAAAAATTATTCCAGAACTTTTAGAAACAATAATTCCTGATGTAAATACAATTTATTCTGATGATATTTCAGATGGAGAATCAATTGTGAAACAAAGTGGAGGCAAGGGATATTCATATAAAACTTATAAAGAAATCTTAAAAGATGGTAAAGTAATTGATAAAAAACAAATTTCTAAATCTTATTATGTTCCAAAAGATAAAATAGTTGTAGTTGGAACGGGAAATGAAAGTGATGAGAATGATGAAGATTAATAAGGGCTTAGGCTCTTATTTTTTTGTACAATATAAAAAAAATTAATTCTGTGATAGAATAGCTATATGAAAATATTAAAGAGATTTAGAAAGGAAAAGTCTATTTATAAAGTTTTGATAGAAAATAATTTTAATTTAAATGAAAGTAGTGAAATCAAACTAAGTGATGGAAGTTATGAACTTTCTATTGCAAAAGGCAATCTAAAAATAAATTACATTAATACAAAAGAGATTAACAAGGCTGTTGATGATTACTATATAAATAAAAAAGAAGCAATTGACGAATTTGAAAAATTTTTTGAAAATAATAGGGCAATCGAATCTGAAAGGAATTTTTTAACTTATTTACTTCAAAAGATAGAGTTTGATGAGTCACAATTGGTAGGGCTTTCTATATTACTTATGCGCGATTCTAATGTTGAAGAGTGTGTAAAATTTGGAATACTTCTTACTAAATATTATAATTTAGTAGAAGTCAAAAAGGCATACGAAATATTTTTAAATTTATTAAAATGTCCCTGTTTTATTTATTATGGCATAGATGTTTTAAAAAATATAGATTATGGAATAATCGACGATTTGTATGAAGAAACTACTGATATTGGTAAAAAAATAATTGAGGAGAAAACATGGAATTAGGAAAAGTACAAAAATTAAAAGTTGCGTCTAAAAAAGATGGCATAATATTTTTAGAAGATGAAGAAAAGAATAGAGTTAGACTAAGTAAAAGTGAAGGAGAAAAATTAAAAGTAGGAGAAGAAGTCGAGGCTTTTGTGTACAATATTCACGATGAATTTGAAGCGACATTAAAAAAACCATACGCAGAAGTTGGAGATTTAAAAAAATTAAAAGTAGTTGATAAAGCAAAAGTAGGATACTTTGTGGACAATGGTATTGGCAAGGATATATTTCTTCCATTTAAAGAAAGCTACGGAAGACTTACTGTTGGAAATGAATATCTTTTATACCTTTATCACGACAAAAGTGACAGGTTAGCTCTTACTATGAATATAAAAAATAAACTAAAAACAAATGAAAATTATAAAATAAATGATATAGTAAAGGGTACTATATATAGCATTGGAGATAAAGGAGCTTTTGTTGCAATTGAAAATGAATATGACGGAATGATACCAAAAGAGGAATTAAAGGGAATCTATAAAATAGGTGATGAAGTAGAAGCTAGAGTTCAAAGAATATTACAAACAGGATTTATTACACTAACTCTTAGACAAAAGGCATATAAACAAATTGATGCAGACAGTGATTTAATTCTTGAACTTTTAGAAGAAAATGGCGGAGTTCTAGAAATTGGGGATAAATCTGACAAAGAACTTATAAAAGATTTGACAGGACTTAGCAAAAAGGCTTATAAAAGAGCTGTTGGAAACTTATATAAAAATAGAATTATAAACATTTATGATACAAAGATAGAGTTAAAGCATGGAAGAAAATAAATACAGATCTAAGATTACAGATTTTGACTTCAAAGGACTTGGGATAGCAAAAATAAATGGAGTTCCAGTATTTTTAAATGGAGGAGTAATTGGCGATGAAGTTGAATTTATTATTACGAAGAAAAAGAAAAACTTTTATAAAGGAAAAATTTTAAAAATTATAAAAAAATCAAAGGACAGAGTAAGTAGCCCCTGTCCTTATTTTAAAAAGTGTGGAGGTTGTGATTTTTTAACCTATAAAGACGAAAGTGAACTCAATTGGAAAAAAAGAAATGTAAATAAGAATTTAAAAAAAATTGCAGGCCTTGATTTAAAAGTAGAAGAAGTAATAGATTCAGATGAAAAAATTCATTATAGAAATAATATGCAATTTCAAGTAAAAGATGGAATTATCGGTCTATACGAAAAAAATTCAAAAAATATAGTTGAAATAGACGACTGCATTATGCAAAAAGAATCTGCAAATAAAGCTCTAAGAATAATGAAAAATTATAAAAATTTAAAAGAATTAAAGGGGATTGGGATAAGGACCAATTATAAAGATGAAGTTCTTTTAATATTAGTTTCAAAAAAAGGAAAGATAGAAATAAAGTCTATTTTATCAAATTTGATAGACTCTGGAGTAAAGTCAATATATTTAAATTACAACTCAAGCGATAAACATTATTCAAGGGAATTTGAAAAAATTTATGGAGAAAACTATATTGAAGAAAAAATATTAGATTTAAATTACAAAGTTTCACCACAATCTTTCTTTCAAATAAATAGAAGTGCAACAGAAAAACTTTATGAGAAAGCAATTGAATATTTAGAAATAAAAGAAGATGATAAAATTTTTGATTTATATTGTGGAGTTGGCTCAATTTCACTTTCAGTTGCCAAAAAGGGTGCAGAAGTAATAGGAATAGAAATAGTAGAAAGTGCCGTAGAAAATGCTCGTAAAAATGCAGATAACAATAAAATAGAAGCAAGGTTTGCAAAAGGTGCAGCAGAGGATATAATAGAAAGACTTTGGCATGAAGAAAGAATATCGCCAAATAAAATAATAGTAGATCCACCAAGAAAAGGGCTAGATGAAAAATTAGTAAACTTTTTAAAAGAAAATCCAGTGGAGAGAATAGTTTATATATCTTGCAATCCAGCAACACAAGCAAGAGATTTAAAGTCCTTAAAGGAAGTTTATAAAGTAGAAAAAGTATCATTAGTAAACCTATTTCCAGAAACTGCTCATGCGGAGACGGTAGCACTTTTGTCCAAACTTGATGTCGATAAGCATATAAATATTGAAATTGAGCTGGATGAGCTTGATTTGACAAGTGCTGAAAGTAAGGCAACATATGCTCAAATCAAAGAATATGTTTGGAATAAATTTGAATTAAAAGTTCCGACATTATATATTGCACAGATAAAAAGGAAATGTGGAATAGAATTACGAGAACATTACAACAAGTCTAAAAAGGAGAAACAAATTATTCCACAGTGTACACCTGAAAAAGAAGAAGCTATCATGGATGCCTTGAGACACTTCAAAATGATTGAATAGAAAGGGAAGATATTTTATGAGATGGACAATAAAAATAATCTTTTTCCCAATCAGCTTCCTGCTTAGTATTCTCACTGCATTTCTGACATTCTTACTCGGAATAGGAACGGCACTGCTATATTTGCTGATGATGTTTTGCATATTTGGAGCAATAGCATCTTTCTTACAAAAAGAAGTTACCATCGGAATCGAAGCATTGATTATCGGATTTTTAGTTAGTCCATACGGCGTACCGATGATTGGAGCAACCGTTATAGCATTCTTTCAGGGAATCAATGAAGAGATAAAATCAATTTAAAAAATTTCATCAAAATGGTAACCAAAGGCGATAGAAAAACTATCGTCTTTTTCTTTGCAAATTTTAAGAGAGGAGGTGAAGCGATGGACTTTGACTATTTCTATAACAGAGAAGCAGAGCGATTTAACTTTTTGAAAGTGCCTGAAATATTAGTAGATGGAGAAGAATTTAAGGGGTTATCGGCAGAAGCAATTATCCTATACTCTATGCTTCTAAAGCGTACAGGAATGTCCTTTAAAAATAAATGGATAGACAAGGAAGGCAGAGTATTTATCTATTTTACCGTCGAAGAAATTATGAGAAGAAGAAATATCTCAAAGCCAACAGCCATAAAAACATTGGATGAGTTAGACAGTAAAAAAGGAATCGGACTGATTGAAAGAGTAAGGCTTGGACTTGGAAAACCTAATATCATTTATGTAAAAGACTTTATGAGTGTATTTCAAGCAAAAGGAAATGACTTTCAGAAGTCAAAAAACTTTACTTCAGAAGTAAAAGATGTTGACCTCAGAAGTAAAGAAAATGAACTTCAGGAAGTTAAAAATGTTAACTCTAACTATATAGAGAATAATAAGAGTAAGTATAGTAAGAGAGAATATAGTTTTTGCGAAAACGGACTTGGAACATTTCAAAATGTATTTTTAACTGATGAAGATATTTCTGATTTACAAATCAAACTAAATGCACAGCTTGATAATTACATTGAACGCTTATCTGCATATATCAAGAGTACCGGAAAGATCTATAAAGACCATAAAGCGACGATCCTTTCTTGGTTTTATAAAGATCAGGGCAAAAGCAAGCAGCCGAAAACATCAAATGTCCCGACATGGGAAGAATATAACAAAGGAGAACATTTATGAAAAGAGAATTGGGAAAAATAATGATAGAGGATGTAGAATTTGCCTATGATTCTGAAAAAGAGTATATCAAAGATGGACACGCCTATTGTAAAGTCTGCCACGAAAGAAAAGACGGTGATGTAATGGAATTTTTCGGGAATAAAATGATATTAAGGGTAGCTTGTAAATGCGATAGAGAAATAGAGCAACAAAAGAAACGAAGAGAAAAACAGATGGAAATTGAAAGGTTAAAAAGAACCTGCTTCAATTCCATGAGGGAGTGGTCATATACCTTTGAAAATTATCAGGGAGAAGAAAATCAAAGCCTCATGATTGCAAAGAATTTTGTAGAAGATTATGAGAAAATGAAAAAAGAAAATATCGGACTTCTCTTTTATGGCTCTGTAGGAAGCGGAAAGACCTATCTTGCCTGCTCCATTGCAAATAGCCTTATTGAACAGTATCAAATAAGTGTTAAGATTAGAAATTTCGCACAGATTATCAATGAACTTCAAAAAAGCAGCTTTGACTTTGATAAAAACGCATATATTGAATCCCTTGTAAATACTTCCGTTCTTATTTTAGATGACTTGGGAATTGAAAGGGATACAAGCTATGCTAAAGAGCAGGTATATAACATTGTCAATAGCAGGTACTTAAAACAGAAACCAACAATTTTCACAACAAATCTTTCCTACGACACAATTCAAAACTGCAAGGACAGTGTTGAATATCAAAGAATCTATTCAAGAATTATTGAAATGTGTATTCCCGTTATGGTTGTAGGCGAGGATTTCAGAAAGTTTATTCAAAGAGATAAGCTAACTCGCAATAAAGATAGATTACTGAACGGAGGTGAAAGGACTTGATCAATGAAGAAATTGCAAGAAAAACGCTCAACATGGAAGTGAGAGCCGGCAAAGTAACAAGCAAGATACTTTTGGATTTGATAAGGAAGTTACTGAAAGAATCAGAAAAAATCGGTGGACTTGAAAAGCTCGTTGGGAGTAAAGGGAATGAAGTAAAACTAAAAGATATGGTTAAAAAGGGACAGCTTGAAGAGATACCAGTAGAAGAAACAGAATTGAAGGAACTGAAAAAAGAACTGAACAGATATGGAGTTAAGTTTTCGGTAATGAAAGATAAAGAATCAGGTAAATACTCAGTGTTCTTTCAAGCAAAAGATATGAAAGTGATGGACAAAGCATTTAAGCACGCCCTTTCAGAATCAGAAAAGAAAACGGAAAGGAAAGAATCTATTCATAAAAACATTGAGAAGTTTAAGGAGATGGCTAAAAATTCTGTTTCTAAAGATAAAATCAAGAACAAGCAAAAGGAGCAGAGCCTATGATAGAGAAAATACTAAAGGACATCAAAGGCTTGTTTAAGGTGCAGGATAAGGCAAAGTTTCTAAAGCAGAACATTCCCTACCTTGCATTTTTCTATGTTGGCAATATCTTCTCTCACCATGTACGAGCTTATACTGGTGGCGATGTAATAGACAAAATCTTTCAAGGGATATTAGAGCTTAACACCATGAGCTTTCTTCCAAGTATTCATCCTACGGATATTTTAATTGGTGCAGGAGTAGCAGCTTTAATTAAATTCATTGTCTACAGCAAAGGCAAAAATGCAAAAAAGTTCAGACAGGGAAAAGAGTATGGTTCAGCAAGATGGGGAACGAGAAAAGATATAGAACCGTATATGGATGAAAAGTTCCAGAACAATATCTTACTTACACAAACAGAACGATTAACTATGAACGGCAGACCAGCTAATCCAAAGTATGCAAGAAATAAAAATGTTTTGGTTATAGGTGGTTCAGGCTCCGGAAAGACAAGATTTTATGTAAAACCGAACTTAATGCAAATGCACAGTAGCTATTGTGTAACCGATCCTAAAGGAACAATAGTCCTTGAGTGTGGCAAGATGCTTGAAGATAATGGCTATGAGATTAAAATTCTAAATACCATAAACTTCAAAAAGTCTATGAAGTACAATCCATTCGCATATATTCGTTCTGAAAAAGATATTCTAAAGCTTGTTCAGACAATTATCGCAAACACGAAGGGCGAGGGAGAAAAAGCAGGTGAGGATTTTTGGGTGAAAGCTGAAAAACTCTACTATACAGCACTTATCGGATATATCTGGTATGAAGCTCCAAGAGAAGAAAAGAACTTTGCAACACTACTTGATATGATAGACGCTTCAGAGGTAAGAGAAGATGATGAAACCTACATGAATCCGATTGATAGACTCTTTGAAGCATTGGAAAAGAAAGAACCGACACACTTTGCGGTGAAGCAATATAAAAAGTACAAATTGGCTGCTGGAAAAACTGCCAAGTCAATTCTAATATCTTGTGGAGCAAGACTTGCACCTTTTGACATAAGAGAGCTAAGAGAACTAATGAGTGAAGATGAACTTGAGCTTGATACACTGGGAGATAGAAAGACAGCACTCTTTGTTATCATCTCCGATACAGATGATACTTTTAACTTTGTGGTATCTATTATGTATTCTCAGCTATTTAACTTGTTATGTGATAAGGCAGATGATGTGTATGGAGGAAGATTACCTGTTCATGTAAGATGCCTACTTGACGAGTTTGCAAACATCGGCTTAATTCCAAAGTTTGAAAAACTGATAGCGACAATCCGTTCCAGAGAAATATCAGCGAGTATAATTCTTCAAGCACAATCTCAGCTAAAGGCAATCTATAAAGATAATGCTGACACAATCGTGGGCAACTGTGATAGCACTTTATTTCTTGGTGGAAAGGAGAAAACAACACTTAAAGAGCTTTCTGAAACGCTTGGTAAAGAAACCATTGACCTTTACAACACATCGGAAACAAGGAGTAATCAAAAGAGTTTTGGACTTAATTATCAAAAGACAGGTAAGGAGCTTATGAGCCAAGATGAAATTACGGTCATGGACGGCGGTAAATGTATTTTTCAGCTTCGTGGTGTCAGACCTTTTCTATCAGATAAATTCGATATTACAAAACACAAGAACTATAAGCTGCTTGAGGACTATGACAAGAAAAATTTGTTTGACATAGAAAGCTATATGAAGCGAAAAGGAAAAGCAAAGCTGAATAGGGAAACAGTTATTACAAGAGTGCAGTAAGTCTAAAGAACATAGATTTGCTGCTTTTTTATTACTCAAAGCCAGGAGGTAAGATGATAAGAATACGAAGTCCCACTAAGAAAAAAGTAAATAGGATGAGCATTAGCGATTGGAAAAGAAAAAACTCCAATCGCTTTTTTATTGAAAGAAAAGGAGAAATTTTTAATGAAGCAAGAAATGATTAACATCAATGCCAATTTATTGGCAGAGCCCACTTTCTCAAATTTTGACAAAGAGGGAGAAACTGTTGAGGTTGCAAACTTCACGCTTGTAAAAAAGTACGGGAAAGGCAAGGAGTATATCAACTGTGCCGCCTATGGAGAAAAATCGGAGAAAGCAAAGGACTTTGAAAAAGGCGATTTGATTCATATCTTTGGTTACTTTAAGAAGCGTGAAAAAGAGGGAAAGACTTACAAAAACTTTGTAGTGAAGTCATATAACAAGATTGAAAAGAAAGAAGAAAGCGAGGAGGAATAAATTATGGAATTTTTTACACAGGCAGTTAATGTATTAAAGATTTTGGTAATGGCAGTAGGTGCAGGACTTGGAGCATGGGGTGTTATCAACCTGATGGAAGGTTATGGGAATGACAATCCGGGTGCAAAATCTCAAGGTATTAAGCAGCTTATGGCAGGAGGCGGTATTGTCCTTATCGGACTTAAGCTGATTCCGCTACTTGCCAATGTACTCAAGTAAGAAGAAAAGGAGAGCTTAGATGTTTGGAATATTCGACAAGATAGAAGAATTTTTTAAGGAACTTCTACTGGGCGGTATCCAAGCAAACTTAGAGTCCATGTTTCTTGACATCAACGATAAAGTTGGTGCAGTTGCAACAGATGTAGGAAAAACTCCCATGGGGTGGAACGGAGATGTATTTGCCTTTATCAAAAGCATTAACGATTCCGTCATTATTCCCATAGCGGGACTAATCATCACAGCAGTCCTTTGTATTGAGCTTATCAATATGGTAATGCAAAAGAACAATATGCACGATACAGATACCTTTGAATTTTTTAAGTACATCATCAAGATGTGGATTGCTGTATGGTTAGTATCTCATGCTTTTGAGTTTTCAATGGCAGTCTTTGATGTGGCACAACATATGGTAAATAAGGCGGCAGGGGTGATAAATACCTCTGCCACCGTTTCCGGAGATCAGATAGTGGCAATGATGGATACCTTAAAAGAAAAGGGGCTTGGAGAGCTTGTCATGATTCTCTTTGAAACCTCACTCATAAAGGTTGCCATAGAGGTAATTTCCATTGTAATCATGCTTGTGGTTTACGGAAGAATGTTTGAGATTTATGTTTACTCATCGGTTTCAGCCATTCCATTTGCCACAATGGGAAACAAAGAGTGGGGACAAATTGGAACAAACTATATCAAAGGACTATTTGCACTTGGGCTACAAGGACTCTTTTTAATGGTTTGTCTTGGAATATACGCAGTATTAGTTAAGACAATACAGATAACAGATATACACACAAGTACCATGACGATACTTGGATATGCGGTTTTGCTGGGGTTAATGATGCTAAAGAGCGGAACTCTGGCCAAAAGCGTATTAAATGCACACTAACAGAAAGGAAGGATAGGATGATCAAAAGAAAAACAGTATTTACATCAGTAGTAATCGGAGCAGGTGTTATAGCGGTGATTGATAGAATCAAACTTTTTAGCAAGATTAATGACTTGGAAGAAAGAACAAAAGACATCGGTCGCTGCCATAATGACTTTTGTATTTTGCAGGAAAGATATAACAAAAATACAGATAAACAGATAGAAAGCATTCAGGAAGAAATCGGCTCTGTATATGAACACATGGCGGAGCTTTCAAAAGAAAAAGAAGATGGGAGGTAAGTTATGGCGTATGTACCAATCCCAAAAGACCTAAAGAAGGTAAAAACAAAGGTAGCTTTTAACTTAACCAAAAGGCAGATGATAGGTTTCACACTCGCAGGACTGGTAGGACTACCAGTCTATTTATTTATGCGAAAGGTTGTTCCAAATGATATAGCCGTCATATTTCTCATTGTGTCCACACTCCCTATATTTTTCATCACTCTTTTTGAAAAGGACGGACTGACATTTGAGAAATATTTTAAATATATTTACCTTCATAAGTTTTATCAACCACAAAAAAGAGTGAGAAAGGAGGTTTACCTTGAAAGACAAAAGAAAGATTCAGCAGGTAAAGTTAGAACAAAACAAAAAGATGTTAAGAAGTCAAAGACAGGACTTAAAGCAAAATAAGGGAAAATCTAAAAAAGATAAAGGCGGGCTACTTGACCTTATTTTTAGAAAAGAACCAAAAAGATATACTGTCGAAGATACCATTCCCTATCATAGACTCTTAAAAAGTGGTATATGTCAGCTTGACGAAAAGCACTTTAGTAAAAGCATAGCCTTTCAGGATATTAACTACCAACTTGCTTTAGATGAAGATAGGGATCTTATTTTTAATCAGTTTGCAAATTTTCTAAACTCCTTTGATCCAAGTATCAGTATTGAGTTTTCATATATCAATCAACTTGGACGAAACGAAGAAATGAAGTCGGCAATTCAGATACCAGATAAAAAGGACGGTTTTGACGATATACGTCTTGAGTTTAGAGAGATGCTTAAAAGTCAGATTGTAAAGGGAAATAATGGACTGAAAAAATCAAAGTATGTAACCTTTACAGTAGAAGCGGATAATTTAGAGCAGGCAACATCAAAACTTGAAAGACTGGAGATAGATATATTATCTAATCTAAAGAGTATGGGAGTTCGTGCGGAAAGTTTAAGTGGGGAAGAAAGACTCAAGATTCTTCACGATATATTAAATCCCAATAAGACCTTTGAGTTTTCATACAAAAATTTGAGGAAAAGGGAAAGCACTAAAACATACATTGTACCTGATGAATTTAACTTCACGCCTTCAAGGTACTTTAAGTTTGGAAAATTTATCGGGGCAGTCAGCCATTTTCAAATTCTTGCCAGCGAGCTTTCAGACCGTATGCTTGCCGAGTTTTTGGATATTGATGATAACATCAATATTTCCTTTCATATTAAGGCAATCGACCAATCGGAAGCTATTAAAATGGTAAAGAGAAAAAATACCGATATTGACAAGATGAAAATTGAGGAAAATAAGAAAGCGGTAAGAAGCGGTTATGATATGGACATTCTTCCATCGGACTTAATCACCTATGGAGAAGATGTAAAGAGTCTCTTAAAAGATTTGCAGACAAGAGATGAACGAATGTTTGTGGTAAGTATCGTCTTTATGAACTTTGCAAAAACGGTGCAAAAGCTTGATAACACAATCTCTCAGATAAGTTCCATTGCAAATAAGCATAACTGCAAGCTGAAAAGACTTGACCATACGCAAGAACAAGGACTTATCAGCGTGCTACCTCTTGGCGTAAACAAGATTGAGATAGATAGAGGACTAACCTCATCATCTACGGCAGTTTTTATGCCCTTTACCACAGAGGAGCTTTTTATCAATTCAAGTAACAGTCTTTATTACGGACTAAATGCCTTAAGCCATAACCTGATTATGGCAGATAGGAAAAAACTCAAAAATCCAAACGGTCTAATCCTCGGAACTCCTGGAAGTGGTAAATCCTTTAGTGCTAAAAGAGAAATGGCAAATGCAATTTTAGTAACGGACGATGATGTGATTATCTGCGATCCAGAAGGAGAGTATGGAAACCTTGTAAGACAATTTAATGGAGAAGTCATTAAAGTCAGCAGTAAGTCCAAAGATTACCTGAATCCCCTTGATATAAATATGAACTATGGCGATGGGGATGCGCCACTGAAAGACAAAGCAAACTTCATTATGAGTATGCTGGAGCTTGTAGTAGGCGGCAGTGGTCTTACGGCAGAAGAAAAGTCCGTTATAGACAGGTGCTTACCTAAGATTTACGAAAAGTATTTTGATAATCCAACTCCTGACAATATGCCAATACTGCAAGACCTATACGATATGTTAAAAGGACAGGAAGAAAAGGTCGGTAAAAAGCTGGCAACGGAGATGGAAATCTATGTATCAGGTTCCCTTAATGTTTTTAATCACAGGTCAAATGTGGACTTAAATAAGAAACTCCTGTGCTTTGATATTAAAGAGCTTGGAAGTCAGCTAAAGAAAATAGGAATGCTTGTTATACAGGATCAGGTGTGGAATAAAGTATCTCAAAATAGAGGAAGCAAGGCTACAAGGTACTATATCGACGAGTTCCACTTGCTGCTAAAAGATGAACAGACAGCATCGTATTCGGTAGAGATTTGGAAAAGATTTCGTAAGTGGGGAGGTATCCCTACGGGTATTACGCAAAATGTCAAAGACCTACTTATGAGTAAGGAAATTGAAAATATCTTTGATAATACCGACTTTGTCTTAATGCTAAATCAAGCGTCAGGAGACAGAGAAATTTTAGCAAGAAAACTTAAAATCTCACTTCCTCAGCTTAGATATGTTACCAACTCAAATGAGGGCGAGGGATTACTGTTCTTTGGAAATACCATTGTTCCTTTCCTTGATAAGTTCCCGAAAGATACAATTCTCTATCAGAAGATGACTACCAAGCCTGAAGAAGTGAGGTAGCCTATGGGGAAAAAGCTGAAAAAGGATTTTAGGGAAAGGCATAAGGCAAGTCTTGAAAGAGAAATGATCCATAGTGAAACATTCACTACATCTGAAGAAAGTAAGCTAAAGCACAACGATGATTACAGAGGAAAAATCGTCCATGACAAAGACAGATTTCAGGACAAGGTTCATAAGAAAATAAACAAGGTAAGTTCTGATAATGAAAAGGCTTATGGAACATCCAAGAGAAATGCAAGATATAGAGCTTCTGATAAGGATAGTATAGCTGCTGTAAGTGAAACAGGAAGATCGGATTATATTACGGAGGTAAAGGATGGAAAAATCTATGATCCTTTAGGAAAAGACCTTGATAATGACGGGATTATAGACAGATACGATAATGACTTTAGGGACAGCGACTACTTTGAATCGACCTATGATGTGGATGATAATCTCCATAAAAAAGATGAGTTTTTTGGAAGTTCCTCTATAACTCATGAGGCTAAAAAGAGAAAGTATAAGAGGAAAAACTACACCGAAAGCCTTTATACAAGAAAAAAAGAAGATGTGTCAAAGGGAAATAAATCTGAAGGTAAAAAGACTGGAAAAGATGCTGCAAGCGAAAAAGTTTATAGTAGCCTTTCTAAAGAGCAGAGGAAAAAGCTAAAGAAAGATATGGTAAAGGTATCTGCCCTTTCAGGACTTGCCAAAGGAAGTGAAACCGTAAGGGATTATCTTTCTCATGGAAGTGATGAAAATAAAGGGGTAGAGGCAGGAGAAAAGACAGCGGACGCAAGCTCGAAACTCATTCATGGCATAAAGAAATATTCTGATAAGAAAAAGGCGAAGAAAGGATACGATCTTACAAATAAGGATTATAAAATCAGGAAGCGAAAATCGAAGCTTGAATTTCGTGATGCCAAAGAGAACCTGAAAAAGACGAATGAATATAAAAGAGCAAATGCCTATAAAAGATTTCAAAAGAAAAATCAGGTAAAGGCAGCCATTCGTCGTGAGAATAAGTCAAGGCTCAGAGATCGGATTAAAGAAAACCTCATTGGCTCGTTGAAAGGCTCAAAGAGATTTATATTAAGAAAAGCAAAGGGACTTATGATTATTTTCATAGGTCTTATTATTTTGGGAACTTTCTTTATCAACTTTGCAGGAACGGGAATGACAGGCTTTATGAACTCCACAAGTTCTATTCTTACAACAAGCTATTTGTCAAAGCCAAATGTCCTAAATGAAATCAATCAGAGCTTTTCTGCTATGGAGAGTGAGCTTCAAAATGAGGTTGATCATGTCAAAAATAACTATCCCGGCTATGACGAGTACATCTTAAATAATACAGAGTATATTGGTCATAATGTCCATGAGCTTTTATCCTATATTACATCAAGATGTGGAGAGGTAAAGAGTGTATCGGAAGTAGAATCCATATTAAAAGAATTGTTTGAGTCCATGTATGACCTTGAATATAGGGAAGAAGTTGAAATCAGATACAGGACAGTTACAGACACCTATACCGATGAAGATGGCAACGAATATACCGAAAGTCATGAAGAACCTTATGAGTATAAAAAGCTCATTGTAACGCTGCATAAAAAAGAGATGGACAGCATTATCCGAAAGGTCTTTGCTGATTATCCCGATAACTTAAAGCACTATGAAGCCTTATTCCTTGCACAAGGAAATATGGGAGAAGCCTTTGGAAATTCTGACCTTATCAGTGCAAATGGTGGCGTAGGTGGTGGAGTTGAGTATGAAGCATCAAGTGAAGTTCAAAAGAAGATTGTTAATGCTGCATACATCACGCCATCTCCGGGTGCAGGCTGGTGTGCCATGTGGGTTTCACAGGTCTATCAAAATGCAGGTCTTGGATATATTGGCGGAAATGCCTGCGATATGTACAGAAACTATACTTTTACATCAGACAGGTCAAAACTCAAGGTGGGAATGCTTGTAGCGGTGGAAAGCAGTAGTAGTGGAAGCACAGCAGGACTTACCTATGGTCATGTAGGAATTTATATTGGAGATGGTAAAGTTATGGATAATATTGGACGAATAAGAGTAACCACTTTAGACAATTGGATTGCGTCTTTCTGCAAGCATCATCCCGTAGGATTTGGATTCCCACCAAACGTAAAGAAATAGGAGGTAACAATGTGAAACGAGAATTAACGGTAGTGAAAAACAAAATAAAGAAGTTGAAGGATAAAAAGGCTTTGATTGATGAAGAATTGGAGCCTTTATTTATTCGTGAAGAAGAACTTGAAAACGAAGAAATCATTGCCATTTGCAGAAAGAACAACATTACAATCAGTGATTTGATGGCAAAGGTAAACAGACAAAGAGTAGAAATGAAAAAGGAGAAGTCAAATGAAAACCAGTTGGAAAAAGAATAAGAAGTTTTGGACAGCAGCACTTGCAGTCGTTGTAAGTATAAGCTGCCTTTTGGGTCTTTGGACAGTTGTTTATGCTCATGAGCAAAGCTTAACGGAAGCACCTACAAGCGATAAAGCTGTCCAAACACAAGTGGAAGTAAATGTAAAGTATATCTTTGAAGATGAAAAAGTTTATAAGGAAGAAAAGATAAAGGCTGAGAAAGGACAGCTTCTTGACAGCGGTGATCTGCCGATGCTCCCTGATAATATGAAATTTATTGATGAGTTTCTATTTTATGAAGTAAAAGGCGATGGAAATGATGAAATTATCCGAAAGGTAGCAAAGACTGAGGCTAAAGATAAAGAGACTCAGACAGAAGAAGAAAAGCCGAAACAGGATGAAAGCTCGCAGACGAAAACTCCAAAGACGGAAGATAAATCAACGCAGACAGAGCTTTCTAAAAATGATATTTTCAAAATGGAAAAAGATGCTAAGGAGCTTCAGGAAAAACTTGATAAGTTAAATAGCGAAATGAAGGATAAAGACAAATTAAGCGATAATCAGAAAGAAAAAATCAAAGAACTTGAAGCCCAGATTGAAAGCTTGAAAGAAAAAATGAAAAAAGATAAGGAAAATAGGGACTTATCAGAAGAAATGAAGAAGGAAATGGATAAGCTGAATAAAAAGATTAAAGAGCTTGAGGAAAAGGCAAATGAAGCAAACAAGGCTCCCGTAATATCTAATCCGCCTGCACTGAACAGTCCTATTTCCGGAATTAAGAAAAACTCAGGCATTTCAAATCAAACACCTGTAAACAATACAGGAAAAAGCACAACTACACAGGCGAGTTCAGAAAATACTGTAAAAGATACAAGTAATTCTGAAACGAAAGAGAAAGATATTCGCTATCCTAATAAGCTGACACCGAAAGCTCCTGCCAATAACAATCAGGATTCATCTATGGACGGGACAAGTAAGACTGTAAATACCAATAAGGGAGTAGCTTCTGCTCCGTCAAAGGCAAGAGGAACCGTTACGGAAAATAAGGACAATGCGAATAAGGACTATCCAATTCATCACGGGGATAGCGGTGATAACAAAGAAACAGATCTGTATTCTGCTGATGCAAGACAGTTTATTACCTTTCAAACGAAAAACGGTAAGACCTTCCATCTCATCATCAACCACGATGAGACACAAGAAAATGTAATGCTTTTAACGGAAGTATCTGAAGATGATCTTCTAAATATGGTTGAAAAGAAAGAAGCTCCGAAGCAGGAGATTAGCAAAGAGGAGCCAACTAAGGAAGAAGTAAAGCCTGAGAAAAAAGAAGAAAAGAGTAATTTAGGAACATATATTATTCTGCTTCTTGTTATAGGCGGAGCATTAGGAGCAGGTTATTACTTTAAGGTCGTAAAAAAGAAAGAGGATAAGGAGCTTGAATCATTAGAGGAAGAAGATGATGATTTCTTTTCGGAAGCAGAAAGTGAGCAAGAAATAGGAGAAGCAGAAGAAACAGAAGCTTATGATGAAGAATAAATGCATCTTAAAATATATTGTTATGGGTGCAAACGCAGGGCGGGAGAGTAAAATCTTTCGCCCTTTTACAATGAAAGCAGGAGGAAAAATATACATGGAACATATACTTGTGATAGCAGAAAAACCGAGTGTAGCTATATCAATTGCAAAGGTAATAGGAGCTACAAAAAAGAAAGATGGATACTATGAGGGAAATGGATATAAGGTATCTTGGTGCGTAGGCCATCTAATTCAGATGGCAAATCCGGACGCTTATGATGAAAAATACGCTAAGTGGAATATATCGGATTTGCCGATTATTCCGAAGCAGTACAAATTTGAAGTGGCAAAGGCTACAAAAAAGCAGTTTAATATCCTTAAAAAACTGATGAATGATAAGGAGATTGATACAGTTATCAATGCGTGCGATGCGGGAAGAGAAGGAGAAAGTATTTTTCGACTGGTATATAACGAAGCTAAATGCAAAAAGAAAATGCAGCGTCTTTGGATTTCGTCAATGGAAGATAGTGCTATCAAAGAGGGATTTTCCAATCTAAAGAATGGCAAAGATTACGATAAGCTCTTTGAATCGGCACAGGCAAGAGCTATTGCAGACTGGCTTGTCGGAATGAATATCAGTAGGCTATATTCTTGCCTGTATAAGCAAAATTACAGTGTCGGGAGAGTGCAAACCCCAACGCTTTACATGATTGTAAAAAGAGATGAAGAAATAAATAATTTTAAGAAAGAAAAATACTACACCGTAGAGCTTTCTATGAACGGCTTTACATTATCGACAGACAAAATTGGTGATGAAATAACCGCAGAGCAGCTTATTAATTTAATAGGCGATAATATTGAAATAACTGATGTCATTCAAAAAGAAAAGATTACAAAGCCGGATTTACCCTTTGATCTAACAACACTTCAAAGAGAGTGTAATAAATATTTTGGATATTCAGCAAAGCAGACGCTTGATTATGCTCAAAGCCTGTATGAAAAGAAACTAATTACCTATCCAAGAACAGACAGCAGATGCTTAACGGAAGATATGATTGTAAGTACGGTCAATAACATTTTAGGAAAAAATGATTTTGATACAGAGCGTATCAAGACGGTATTTAACTCAAAAAATGTTACGGATCATCACGCTATTATTCCGACAGTAAGCTCGTTAAGTGAAGATTTATCGAGTATCCCTGATAGTGAAGCGAAGGTATATAGGCTTATTTCTAATAAGCTTCACGCAAGTGTAGGCTATCCATTAGTCGAAAACACAACAAAGATTGTAGCTGAATTTGACGGATTTGAATTTACAAGTTCAGGAAGGGTAATTAGAGACGAGGGCTTTAGCAAATACCTTAAAGAATACAAGTCCAAGAAGAATGAGTTCATAGAGCTTCCTGATGTAAGTATCGGTGATGTTTTAAGTATTGAAAATAAAGAGATTAAAGAAAAATTTACTCAACCACCGAAACACTTCACTGAAGATACGCTTCTAAAGTCTATGGAGATTGCAGGAAATGAAGCCTTAGAAAAAGGTGTAGAAGTGGAAAGAAAGGGACTTGGAACACCTGCAACAAGGGCAGGAATTATTGAAAACTTAATCTATAAGGGTTTTGTCGAAAGAGATAAGAAAAATTTGATTGCCACGCATAAGGGGATCAGCCTTGTAACAATAGTATCCGATACCTTTAAGTCAGCGGAAACAACTGCAAAGTGGGAAATGGAATTAGCGGATATTGCCAAAGGGAAATCTTCAAAGGAAGAATTTTTAGAAGCAATTGAAAATGAAATAAAAGAGGTTGTTCTGACATATAGTAAGTAAGAGATAACTAATTCAGAGTGGAAAAAATACTCCAAAAGTGCTATAATTTTGTAGGAAAAGTAGGGCGAAAGGAAGTAAATATGGAAGATATATTTATGGATACTGCAAAAGTTATGGCAAAAGGACAGGTTACTATTCCGAAAAGGATAAGGGAACTTTTAAATTTAGAAAATGGAGATTATGTTACTTTTGTAGTTAATAAAGATAAAGTGCAAATTCAAAATTCTAAGGCTTTTATTGAAGAAAACATTAAAAAATAACAGCACGTTTTTAGAGGTAGGTGAAACAATGAATAAGGATAAGATGGTATTGCAGAATACAGATATTGGAAAAGATAATCATCAGTTTGATGATATTGTTAAGATTGTCGAAAGTGCAAAGGATCGTGCTTATAGAAAAGTCAATGAAGAATTGATTTTGATGTATCAGGAAGTGGGAAAGTATATAAGTGAGAAAAGTAAAGAAGCAGGTTATGGGTCAAATTTTGTGGAAAATGTTGCCGATTTTTTCTCTGAAAATTATCCTGATTTAAAAGGATTTACCCGTAGGGGGCTTTATAGAATGAGGCAATTCTATGAGCTATATAAGGATGATGAAAAAGTGTCAACGTTGTTGACACAATTGAGCTGGTCTAATCATTTGAAAATAATGTCAGGATCTAAAAGTAAAGAAGAAAGAGAATTCTACATTAACTTAGCAATTAAGGAGAATCTAACTCACCGAGAGTTGGTAAGGCAGATGGACAGTGGCTATTATGAACGTTATATGCTTTCAAATAGTAACGATTTGCCTGCTATACAAAGGGCAAAACAAGAGACGCATAATTTGTTTATGGACAGTTATGTTTTAGAATTTCTTGATGCTCCCAAGATTGGAAATGAAAGAGAATTTCAGAAGTCAATTCTCCAGAATCTGAAGAACTTTATTTTAGAGATTGGGAAAGATTTTTCCTTTATAGGTAATGAGTATAGGGTACAGGTTGGCAATCATGATTACTATGTAGATTTGTTGTTCTATCATAGGGGACTATCTTGTTTAGTTGCATTTGAATTAAAAATTGGAGAGTTTAAGCCGGAATATATCGGAAAAATGAACCTGTATTTAGAAGCACTGGATAGAGAAGTAAAGAAACAAACTGAAAATCCAAGCGTAGGAGTAATCCTTTGTGCTTCAAAAGATGATGAGGTAGTAGAATTTGCATTAAGTAGAAGTCTTTCGCCTACAATGGTATCGGAGTATACATTAAAACTGATAGATAAGAATTTGTTGCAACGAAAATTAAAAGAATATGTAGATATTGCGGAAGAAACAAACGAATAAAATTTAATAATATAATGCGTAAAAGGTGATTAGAGTAAAATCTAACCGCCTTTTTTGTTTGGAAAAACGAAGGAGGTAAAAATGCGAATAAATGATTTTCATAACATTTTGGAGCTTATAAAACAAGATGTGCTTCATAGTGAAGCAGAGTATCTGAAGCTCTTAAAGGTTGTCGGAAACAATCAAAGATATGACTTTAGAAGTCAATTAAGTATCTATGATAAAAATCCTGAAGCAATAGCTTGTGCCAAGTTTGACTACTGGAGGGAACGTTTTAATAGAACAGTAATGCGAGGACAGAAAGGTATCCCCATTTTAGAGGACTATGGCACATTCAAGAAAGTGGACTATATTTTTGATATAGGTCAGACAGTTTCAAGAAACAGAGATGTCAACGAAGTAAATCTTTGGAAGTTTGACAAAGAAAATCATCAAGATGTGTTAAAGGAAATGATAAAAAGCGAGGGCTATGAGGAAAGTAAAAGCACACTTGAAAACATCTTTTCTTTAAGCAGACTCTACGGTGATGAAAAAATAGATACCTTAATGAATGAACTTAGAATAGCGGATGAGGATAGAATATCCTTTACAAAGTTTGTAAGGGACTCGGTAAGCTATGCGGTAGCATCAAGATTTAAGTTAGATTATTCGATAGATTATGAGCTTTTAAGAGAGAATTTTCAAAGACTTGACAGCATATCTCTAATGAGTCTTGGTGAAAGCGTATCGGATATTAGCGGAAAGATTATTGATGCGACCATTCAAAAAAGCAAAGAACTTGAGCTGCAAAAAGAAGTTTTAAGAGGAAAAGAAGCGGGATATAATAAGATTAAAGAAGAATTGGAGGAGGTAGAAGAATATGTACTTCGACGAGATGATCAGGGAAGAAATGAAAACGGGCGAGTTCTCCGAAATGGAGAGTACAGACGAGATAATAGAGAAAATCAGGGAGAATACGCTAAACAGCTTGGAGGAAGAGACGGACTTCATAAGGAAGTATCCAAATCCGACCTACGCAGTGATGAGGCTGGAGTTTCTTTCACAGAGCGAGGAGCAGAGCAACTTCGAGATGTTAGTAGATCTATACAAGGAGAAGAAGTTGACAGGACACCTGATGGACATTCAGAAACAGGCGATAGAGTTTATGAGAAGAGAGAAGCCGAAGCTGATGGCAGCTTGGAAGATAGAGGGAGAGAGCAATCCACAGTACAAAGCAATGATTTCAGCTTTGAAAGAGATGACGATCAAGGAAATAGTAGAAGGTTAAGAGAAAATATTGATGTAGAGATAAGAGAAGCTGAAAAGGCTTCTTTTTCTTTACCAGAAAACTCCTATGGACAGACACGCCTTACGATTCCGCTAACTGAGAATGATATAGATACCGTCCTTATTAACGGAGGAAATCACGATGGCGGCAGACTTCCTGTTATTGCTGAGTTTTCCAAAGAAAAAACAGTAGAAGAATTGGGAGAATACCTCAAAGATACCTTTAAAGGCGGAAACGGGTTTTACATTGATGAAAGAGAAGTATCTTCCTGGTATTCGGATAAAGGCATTCATTTAGCCTATGGAACTTCTGCAAGAGAAGATGATACGCAGGTCTTAAACTGGAATGATGCTGCAAAGAGGATAAATGAACTTCTTAATAGTGGGGAATTTGCTACAAATGTAGAGCTTTTTGAAGCTCTTGATTATGAAAGAGATCGGATTTCAGAATCTCTATGGTATCTATCTCATGATTTAAGTGAAGAAGGAAAAGAGCAAGGATATTTTGAACTTTTTGAAAGAGGTGGGGGCTTTTCGGAAGAAACAAAAAGATTATCTGAAGCATTAAAAAATCCTGAGTATCTGAAAGAAACAATCAGAGAATATGACAGATTTATAGCAGGATATAAAGAAAATAGGAATGTACTAAGGTTTCACTATCACAAGGTAGATAGCCTTTATCAGAAATTACAGGAACTTGAGCTGCCACGAAAGGAATATAGCACCAATTTGACAGAACTTCCGAAGGTAAAGTCCTTTATTACAGAAGATGAAGTCCTTGAAAGTCTTTCAAGAGGAAGTGGCGTTGATAGAGGAAAAGAACGAATCACCAAGTTTTTTAAAGAAAATCATACGCTTCAGGAAAAAGCGAATTTCTTAAAAGACGAATATGGAATTGGAGGACATTCCCATGCTGTTTCCGGAGCAATGGGAAGTGATGAATGGCACGATGCTAAGGGACTTAAATTACAGAAAAATGATTGTAATGATGTGTTTCTTACTTGGACAAGTGTTGCAAAGCATATCGACGAGCTGTTTTCTAAAAATCTTTATCTTGAAGAAAAGGAAACAGAAAACAAGTCAAAGATTGAAGAACCACAATATTATTCCAAAGATGCTCCTGAAAACTTAATGACCGATGAAATGCTTGAAAGAGTGCCGGAGCTTTACGCACAGGAGGATGTAGCATTAGCGGATAAAGAGGTTCATGCTGCATATATCATTCCTTTCCGTTCTAATTGGACTTGGTATATGACGGAATATGACAGGGAAAGTGGCGATGCCTTTGGACTGGTACTTGGGATTGAACCTGAATGGGGATATTTTAATCTTGAAGAACTAAAGGAATTAAATGCCCAAAGGCTTATTTTAGAAGATTTTCCAAAGACCTTTAGAGAGCTGAAAGATACAGAACTTAAAAAGCAGATGGATGAGCAGGAGCTTCAGTCTGTCTTTAATGGAGAACTTAGCTTTGTAGAAGAAGAACTTGAAGCACCTGAAGAAACAGAAGAAGTTAGAAGGGCTGACACAGTTCAAGCTACCTTATTTGATTACCTCAAAGAAAGAGAAGAAGTAGAACTGAATAAAAAAGAGGAAATCCCTTTAGAGGATTTTGCAGTTAAAGCAGGTGATACCGTCTACTTTCATCATGAAGAATACAAAGTCAGAGAAATTTCTAAAAATGAAATCACAGGAAAAAATGACTTGTGGCTTGATCCTGTAAGGCAAGGCAATCATCAAATTCCGATTGTAGCCTTTACAGATAATGAGGATCTTATGAAGCAGATAAGCCTTGAAAGACCGAACTTTATTGTCGGAGATGAAGTCAAATACAAGGATAAAGACTATACCATCACACGCTTTGATGATATGGGAAATAACCTAAAGACGGTAACGGTTAAGGACAATACAGAATATCTTGGCGGTATGATAACAGGCTCCGATGTGATTCCTTATCGTCTGGAAGGCGACCTTGAGAGGGTATTTCAAAATCAAACATATAAACATCCAGAGCAGACTACTGAAGAAGTAGAAATAAAGAAAGCAGAAGCTCATAACTTCAAAATTAAAGAAGAAACGCTACCTGACAAGTTATCTCCAAGTGAGAGATTAAACAATAACCTTGAAGCAATCTCGATGTTAAATCGAATTGAAAGAGGTGAGAGAGATTTAGATATTACCGCTCAGAAAGTTTTAGCAAGGTATGTTGGCTGGGGAGGACTTGCTGATGTATTCGATGAAGAAAAAGGCGGACAGTGGAAAGAAGTAAGGAGCTTTCTAAAAGAGAACTTATCGCAGGCAGAATATGAAGCTGCAAGAGAATCTACTTTAACGAGCTTTTACACACCGAAAACAGTGATTGACGGAGTGTATAAGACACTTTTGGATATGGGATTTAAACAGGGAAACATTTTAGAGCCAAGTATGGGAATAGGGAACTTTATAGGCAATATCCCTGATGAAATGAACAAGTCTAAGTTTTATGGTGTAGAGCTTGACTCAGTAAGCGGTCGAATTGGAAAACTCTTATACCCTGAAAGTGATATACAGATTAAGGGGCTTGAAGAAACTTCCTTTTCAAATAACTTCTTTGATGCGATTATCGGCAATGTACCCTTTGGAGAATATAAGGTAAATGACAGGGAGTATAACAAAAATAACTTCCTTATCCATGATTATTTCTTTGCCAAGTCCATTGATAAAGTAAGAAACGGAGGTATTATTGCCTTTATTACATCAAGCGGAACGATGGATAAAAAGGACGAAAGTGTAAGACGCTACCTTGCAGCAAGAGCAGAGTTTTTAGGAGCGATAAGACTTCCGAACGATACCTTTAAGGGCGTAGCAGGAACAGAAGTAACCTCAGATATTATCTTCCTAAAGAAAAGGGACAGTATCAGAGAAAGGGATGAGGATTGGATTCACCTTGCTGAAGATGAAAACGGGCTTTTATATAACAAATACTTTGTTGATCATCCTGAACAGGTGCTTGGTTCTATGGAAGAAATATCCGGAAGATTTGGGAATACAATAGCTTGCCTGCCAAAAGAAAACACAGACTTAAAGGAGCTACTGACAAAAGCAAGCGAAGAAATCGCTAAAAATGCTAATTATGAAGAAATAGAGCTACTTGATGATGAAATCAGCACAATACCCGCAACGGACGATGTCAAGAATTTCTCCTACACCATTATTGATGATGAAGTTTATTACAGAGAAAACTCCCTGTTTGTAAAGAAAGAAGTAACGGATAAAAACAAGGAAAAGATTAAGGACTATCTTGAGTTAAATGCTGCCTTAAAGGACGTTATTTACAAACAGAAAGAAGATTTTTCAGATGATGAAGTAAAGAAAGCTCAGGAAAAACTAAATGAAATTTATGACAGCTTTTCTAAGAAGCATGGATATGTCAACAACCTTTCTAATACCAGAGCCTTAAAAGAGGATAGCAACTTCCCGCTTGTTTCTTCCATTGAAATCCTTGATGAAGAAGAAAACTTCAAAGCAAAGGGAGATATTTTCTCCAAGCGAACAATCACAAAGGCGAAGGTTATCGACCATGTAGACACTTCCCTTGAAGCTCTTGTTTTATCGGTATCAGAAAAAGGATATGTGGATTTTGAGTATATGGGAAGCCTTACAGGAAAAGACAGACCGACTTTGATAGAAGAACTTAGAGGGGAAATCTATCTAAACATCAGAGAAGAACAAAACTTTTATAGACCATTGTCTTTTAACCTTGAAGATGGAGATTTACCTTTTGCCTGTGCAAACGGCAGTAATTCATATAAGTACGGCTATGTAACAAAGAATGAGTACCTAAGCGGAAATATCAGAGATAAGATTGCTATTGTAGACAGCTATCTTGCAAAGCTAAGACAAACGGAAAGAGAGTTGCCTCATCTTGGCTATGCGGAAGATGGCAAAGAAAAAGAGCTGATAAGCTATGAGATGAACCGTTTGGAATACCAAAAGGCAGAGCTAATAAAAGTTCTTCCAAAAGAGCTTGAAGCAAGTGAAATCAATGTAAGACTCGGAGCTACTTGGATACCGATTAAGGATATTGAAAAATTCATCTTTGAAACGCTTAAAACTCCGGGATATGCCAAATGGGATATTAAGGTTAAATTTTCAAATCTGACAAGCGAATGGAATGTAGAAGGAAAGAGCAGGGATAGAGGAAATGACCTTGCAGAGATGACTTACGGCACCTCAAGGGTAAATGCCTATAAGCTGATTGAAGATGCTCTAAATTTAAAAGAAACAAAGGTATTTGATCAGATTGTAAATCCGGACGGCTCGAAAACTTCTGTATTAAATAAAAAGGAAACGCTTCTTGCAGGGCAGAAACAGGAGCTTCTAAAAGAAGAATTTAAGAACTGGATATTTAACGATCAGGAAAGAAGAAACCGTCTTGTAAAGATATATAACGAGCGTTTTAACTCTATCCGTAACAGAGAATATGACGGCAGCAAGCTCTCCCTTGAGGGAATGACCACAGAAATTGATTTAAGATCTCATCAAAGAAATGCCATAGCAAGAAGCCTTTATGGAGGAAATACCTTGCTTGCCCATGTGGTAGGTAGTGGTAAGACCTTTGAAATGGTGGCGTCTGCGATGGAAAGTAAAAGGCTTGGAATGTGCAGTAAGTCCTTGTTTGTTGTCCCCAATCACTTAACAGGTCAAATCGGTCGTGAGTTTATGCAGCTATATCCGTCAGCTAACATTATGGTTGCAGATAAGAAAGATTTTGAGCCGAAAAATAGAAAAAGATTTATCGGAAGAATTGCCACAGGAGAGTATGATGCCGTTGTAATCGGGCATACGCAGTTTGAAAAAATTCCGATGAGTAAGGAATATCAGGAAAAGCATATTCAGGATCAGATTGATGAAATTATAAACTATGTAGAAGAATATAAGCATGACAGAAACCAAAACTTTACGGTAAAACAGCTTGAAAAGACAAAGAAGAAACTTGAAACAAGGCTTGAAAAGTTAAACGATGATTTTAAGAAGGATGATGTCATTACCTTTGAAGAATTAGGTGTAGATAAGCTCTTTATTGACGAGGCACATAATTACAAAAATCTATACCTTTACACAAAAATGAGGAATGTAGCAGGTATTGGACAGTCTGAAGCCTTTAAGTCCTCCGATATGTTTATGAAGTGCAGATACATGGATGAAATGACAGGTGGAAAAGGAATTGTCTTTGCCACAGGAACGCCTGTCAGTAACTCGATGACAGAGCTTTATACTATGCAGCGTTATCTTCAGTATGAAAGCCTTAAAAAGAATAATTTGGAGCATTTTGATAGCTGGGCTTCTACTTTTGGTGAAACGCAGTCAGCTTTTGAATTGTCTCCGGAGGGAACAGGGTATAGAGTAAAGACAAGATTTTCCAAGTTCTATAACCTTCCTGAACTAATGTCTATGTTTAAAGAAGTTGCGGATATTCAGACAGCAGATATGCTAAATCTTCCAACACCTGAAGCACACTATGAAGTTATTAAAACTTTGCCAAGTGAGGAGCAAAAGGTAATCCTAAAGAGCTTATCGGAAAGAGCTGATGATGTGAGAAACAGGGTAGTAGAGCCTGACGAAGATAATATGCTGAAGATTACTAATGACGGCAAGAAACTCGCCTTAGATCAGCGTTTAATCAATCCACTGCTTCCGGATAATCCTGACAGCAAGGTCAATGTGTGCGTGAAAAATGTCTTTTCCATTTGGGATAAGACAAAAGAAAATAAGTCCACACAGCTTCTTTTCTCCGATATGTCAACTCCAAAAGGAGATGGAGCGTTTAATATTTACGATGATATTAGAGAAAAACTTGTGGCAATGGGAATACCGAAAGAAGAAATAGCCTTTATCCATGAAGCAAATTCCGATAAGCAAAAGGATGAACTCTTTGCAAAGGTAAGAAAAGGCGAAATTCGTATTTTGATGGGTTCTACACAGAAAATGGGAGCCGGAACGAATGTGCAAAACAAGCTGATTGCACTTCATGATTTAGATGTCCCATGGCGTCCTGCCGACCTTGAGCAGCGTGCGGGCAGAATTGTAAGACAGGGAAATGAAAACAAAGAAGTCAGCATATACAGATATGTAACGGAGAATACCTTTGATGCGTACCTTTGGCAGACCATCGAGAATAAACAGAAGTTCATTTCTCAGATTATGACAAGTAAAACACCTGTCAGAGTGGCGGAAGATGTGGACGAAAGCAGCTTAAACTATGCAGAGATTAAAGCCCTTGCTACAGGTGATCCGAAGATTAAGGAAAAGATGGATTTGGATAATGAGGTTACAAAACTTAAAATGCTTGAAGCAAACTATAAGTCCAACCGTTACAGATTAGAGGATAAGGTTGCTAAAAACTATCCGGAAGAAATTGCAAGGACAGAAAAACTCATTGAGGCTGTAAAGAAAGATATTAAAGATGTAGAAGCAAAAGCTGAAGGAGAGGAAAAGTTTACTTCTATTACTATCGGTGGTGAGAAGATATTAGATAAAAAGTTAGCCGGAGAAAAGTTGCTTGAAGCTATTTCTAAAGTGAAAATCAATGAAAGCAAGGTTATCGGTAAGTATAGAAACATGGACTTAGAGGTAAGCTACAACTTCTTCACCAATGAGCATAACTTCAGCTTAAACGGTGCTGCAAAGCATTCAGGAGAGCTTGGAACGAGTGCGGACGGTAATATTACAAGGTTTGATAATGCTCTTGAGAAAATGCCTGAGAAATTAAAGAGGCTTGAAGAAAAGCTCCTCGGCACAAAAGAACAGCTTGAAAATGCCAAAGAGGAATTACAAAAGCCTTTTGAAAAAGCTGATGAACTAAAGGATAATGTGCTTCGCTTGGCAGAACTGAATAAGCTCCTTGATATGGGAGAAGTGGAAGAAAAGAGAAATGATAATCCCCTTGTAGAAGATGTAAAACGAGCCATCATTGACTTCTGCAACAGAGAGTATGAAGAAAATCATAGTTATGATGAGTTTGATACTCTATATCCTGATCTAAAGCACATCGGCATCGCCTATACCAATACACCTGACGAAAGACACAGCATCCAATATGAGCTTAACTTAGAGGATAAGACATGGACACAGTATATTGAAGATATACCGATTAAAACGGAGAGTTTTGATTATGAAAACAAAGGAGAAAATGAAGCTCTAAGGAATATGAAAAATGAAATAGAGCTATCCTCTTTTGAAGATTTAGTCTATGTGGATTCCGAGGACTTAAAGGCAGCTCTGGGACTGGACATTGATGATGAAGGTAACTTCTATGATCCACTTTCTAAAGACCTTGATAATGATGGAATTGCTGACAGATACGACAATGACTTTAAGGACAGCGATTATTTTGAGTCAACCTATGATGTTGAAGATAATTTGCATACCAAAGAGGAAGCCACACAGAAAACGGGTGATAAACCATCTATCTTAGGACAGATAAGAGCCTATCAGGAAGAAAGTAAAACAGAAGAAAAACAAACTGCAAAAGAACAGGAATATGTACGATAAGGGAGGGAAACCTCCCTTTTACCATGAAAGGAGATAAAACATGGATTACAAAACAATGAGAAATCAGATAGAAGATATGGTAAGTGATAATCACAAGGACTTTGTTAAGGCGGTTATCAGCATGGAAAAAGGTATCAACGATGAAAGTGCTTTGGATAAGCTCTATGAGGCTTATATGGACAATGACACCGTTAATTTACTGCATGAGGAATTTGATTACATGATTGAAGATTTAAGAGAACAGGGGCAGATTAAAAATCTTCCTTATGTTCAAGAGGAGAAAGATAATCTTGTCAATATCGTTGGAAATATTGTAGGAAAGATCGATGTAGTTGAAAGGGAAAATAAGAACGGCGAAGCCTTTCAAGTAGTAAACTTCTCTGTGGCATCTAAAGATGATGAGGGCAATAAGGTATATCATAATTGCTCCGCATACGGAGAAAAGGGTGATATTCCAAAAGACTTTAAGCAGGGAGATTTTGTAAAACTCTTTGGACAGATCAGAACTTCCGTTGACGATAACGGCAAGGAACATACTAACATCAGGATACTTTCTTCAAAGCTTTTAAAGGCAAAAGAACAGATGAAAGGTCGAGATGAAAAGAAAGAGTCTGTGCTTGGAGCTATCAAAAAATATCAGGCTGAAGATAAGGAAAAGCCTAAAGAAAAGAAAGAAACATCAAAAGAAGCTGAGAGATAAATTTATGGTCGGTGTGGTCTTGGGACTGCACCGACTCTTTTTTTATTTGCGAAAAAAGGAGATAAAGATTATCTCTCCATCTCCTTACCCATGTAGATTCCGTAATTTTTTCGTATCTTATAAAGCTCGTCCATAGTGGATTTTGAGGAAGAATACTCTTGCATAAGGGTGTTCTTTTTTTCTTGTAATTTATCAAGTTCAGCTAAAATATCCTTTGAATTTGGGAGTTTGGAATAGGATTTTTTAAGCTCTGAGAGAGCATTTTCATATAGGGTAATCTGAGCTTTGTACTCTTCAAAAAATGCCTTGTCAGACGGATTAGCAGTATATTCCTTGTAGCACGCTCTGTATTTTTTAACGGTATGAACTTGCTCCATAGTGGTGGAAAGCTTCTGCATTTCCTTATCAATAGACTTGATTTTCTCTTGTATATTTTGCCTTTCATCAGCTGCTTTTTGAATATACTCGTCAAGCTGTTTAACGGATTTAATGCCATGTTCTCTGATATAAATAACAGACTCAGCCATTGTATGAAGGTTATGTTTGGTTGCCCAATATTCGTAGCCTTTGCTTTCCTTTACCTTTGCATTGGTGTTCATGTCAATAACATTGCTGATGCGTTTTTTGACGGCAGGAGTCTTGATAAACTCTCTTTCTGCAATGCGGTCTTTTAATCTTTCTTCGGTATAATCTTCTCCGATTGTTTTAGTCCTTGTAAATCTCGCCTTATCTTTTGGCTTAAAAGCAATGTGCTTACCGTATTTGATTTCATAGCCAAGATCAGCCATCTTCTTTAAAAATTCGTCCCAGTCCTTTGACTGTTTTATCATTCTGTCAATGTCAAATTGAAGCCTGCTTTTCCAAGAAGTGCCATGTTTTGCCTGTTCATTTTCATACCAAGATTTACCGTTAGTCTTGTATTTTTTCTTATAGCTTTCGTAAAACTCGTCAATAACGGATAGGTTATTTTCTTTGCAGAGTTTATCACTCTGATAACGGATTTGGTGGTAACTTTTCTTGTTAGACTGGTAGCACCTACCTGTTACCATATTTACATTATTGAAGATGATGTGATTGTGGATATGCCCCTTATCTACGTGAGTAGATAAGACAAATTCGTACTCCTCTTTGAGTATCTTTTTACACAGCTCCATACCAATCTGGTGAGCCAATTCAGGGCTTGTTTCTCCCGGTAAAAAGGATTGAATGAGATGTCTTGCAAGAACGGTTCCTTTTGTTCCTGCGTCATTTCGTGTCCTTAAAAACTGAGTGTGAGCAGTTGATTCGTGGCATTTATGAGTGCTTACTAAAAGCTGCTCGTCTGTTTTATCTCCATTTACAATGTAGTCGATAGCAAGATTAAGAGTCGATTTTATTGGGTGTATTTTTGTAATAGCCATTATTATTCACCTTCCGTTTCAGATGTTCTTTTCAGAAGTAGTGAATGAATTTGCCACAGCTCTTTTGAGAAATGTTCAATCTCTTTTTTTATATCACCTATGTCCTCTTTGTAGATTACACCTGTCGAATTTACTCGCTTTGCAATCTGATTGATGTTGTTTGTTGCATTAGAAAGTAAGCCTTGTAAATCTCTGAAAGGCTCTAAATCCACTTGATAAATTTCCTTTTCCAAAACGCATTTGCGGATGAAATGGCTCATGTTTCTACACTTCGCAAGTCTTTTTTTCTCTTCAAAAAGAGCCTTTTCTTCTTCAGTTAGTTTAATTTCAAGTCTTTCGTTTCTTAATCTATTTGCCATAGTTAGTTCCTCCTTTGAATGTATTTCGGGGTCTTAGGGTTCTCCCTAACAATCTAAAAATTGATAAAAAAAGAAGCAGATCCCCAAGGGCTGCTTCGTCAATTTTCCGTAAGTGTCCGTACACTTACTGTGCTTGCTACAAAAGCTACAAAAGCTACAAAAGAATAATTAGAGTAGCAAGCATTAAGCGTGTATAAAACTATTTGTATTTATTGTACCATTTTTTTTATTAGAGTTCCAGAAAATACTTGACATACATGATCGACAATATTAAAATGATAACTAAGTTATCAAGATGAGGCGGGAAATTGATCAGTAAAGAGAAAGTAGGCAGAGTAATGGCAGATTTGAATGGATATGAGCTTACACATAAAAAAATCATGGATAGTGGTAAAGCGAATTTTTTGAAGGATGGATATGAACGAGCTAATTTAAGAAAAATTTGTAAAGATGCTGGAGTTACAACGGGTGCTTTTTACAGGCATTTTAATGACAAAGAAGATTTATTTATCAGTTTAGTTGATCCATTGGCAAAAGAACTTTTGGGTTTTTATAACAAGTTTGAAGAGGAATCTTTTCAAAATATAGAAAAAAATTGTGGAGAAGATTTATCAAAAATTAACATTGAAGGGTCAATTGAATCTGCATTATATATGTTTAGCAAAAAAGATTTATTTAATCTTTTAATATATAAATCATATGGTACGAAATATGATAATTATATAGAGCTTCTTGTGGAAAAGGAAGATATAAATAGACATAAAGCGTTTCATATTATTTAAGTATAAAAATAGCATAAAAATCTAGTTATCCGCATAAAAACTGGACTTATCACACTTTATCAAGGTCAAAACCACTCAATTTACTACTAATTTACTACTTATGAATGAGCTTTGATACGACGATTTATCCTTGAAAAGTGAAGATATAAAGATACTTCCAATAAAATTTGAATATTTAATAGGTAGACACTTCAAAAAATGAGGTGTCTATTTTTTTACCCGATTTTGAAAGGAAGTGAACTTATGAAAACAAAAAATCAAGAATCAAAAGGTCGTTCCCCACTCTTTAAGACCATCAAACATTCATTCAGCCAATAAAAAAGAAAGGATAGGTAAAAATATGGAACTTAAATTTGTGATTCCCAACATGGAAAAAACATTCGGCAATTTAGAATTTGCTGGCGAGGATAAAGTCGTTCAGCGAAGAATCAACGGACGGCTAACTGTCTTATCAAGAAGCTATAATCTCTATTCTGATGTTCAAAGAGCAGATGATATTGTGGTGGTGCTTCCTGCTGAAGCTGGCGAAAAACATTTCGGCTTTGAGGAACGTGTGAAGTTAGTCAATCCACGTATTACCGCAGAGGGCTACAAAATCGGCACTCGTGGTTTTACAAATTACCTTTTACATGCTGACGACATGATAAAAGAATAAAGAAAGAGAGGAAAAATGATGAGATTAGCAAATGGCATTGTATTAGATAAAGACACGACTTTTGGAGAATTGAAATTCTCTGCTCTACGTCGTGAAGTGAGAATCCAAAATGAAGACGGGTCGGTTTCAGATGAAATCAAGGAACGTACCTATGACTTAAAATCCAAAGGACAAGGACGCATGATTCAAGTAAGTATTCCTGCCAGCGTGCCTTTGAAAGAGTTTGATTATAACGCACGGGTGGAACTTATCAATCCCATTGCGGACACCGTTGCTACTGCCACCTATCAAGGAGCAGATGTTGACTGGTATATCAAGGCAGACGATATTGTGCTGACAAAGGATTCTAGTTCATTCAAAGCTCAACCACAAGCAAAGAAAGAACCGACACAAGACAAATAGTCGCTAGGTAGAAAGGAGACTTTTTCGCATGAAACAGCGTGGTAAAAGGATTCGCCCATCTGGTAAAGATTTAGTCTTTCATTTTACGATAGCGTCACTCCTGCCTGTTTTCCTGCTGGTTGTCGGACTGTTTCATGTGAAGACAATCCAGCAGATCAACTGGCAGGATTTTAACCTATCACAAGCAGATAAGATTGACATTCCCTATTTAATTATCAGTTTCAGTGTCGCAATTCTTATCTGCTTGCTGGTAGCGTTTGTATTCAAACGGGTTCGCTATGATACGGTTAAACAACTTTACCACCGTCAAAAACTGGCAAAGATGATACTTGAAAACAAGTGGTATGAATCTGAACAGGTCAAAACAGAGGGTTTCTTTAAAGATAGTGCTGGTCGTACAAAGGAAAAGATAACCTACTTCCCTAAAATGTATTATCGACTTAAAAATGGCTTGATACAGATACGGGTGGAAATCACGCTGGGAAAATATCAAGACCAACTCTTACACTTGGAAAAGAAATTAGAGAGTGGCTTGTACTGTGAGCTGACGGATAAAGAGTTAAAGGATTCCTATGTGGAATATACTTTGCTCTATGACACCATAGCCAGTCGTATTTCTATTGATGAAGTAGAAGCTAAAGATGGTAAACTTCGCTTAATGAAAAACGTATGGTGGGAATATGATAAGCTCCCTCATATGTTGATTGCTGGTGGTACAGGTGGCGGTAAAACTTACTTTATACTGACACTGATTGAAGCCTTGCTTCATACAGATTCAAAACTGTATATTCTTGACCCGAAAAATGCTGACCTTGCGGACTTAGGTTCTGTGATGGCAAATGTCTACTATAGAAAAGAAGACTTGCTTTCTTGCATTGAAACATTCTATGAAGAAATGATGAAACGTAGTGAGGAAATGAAGCAGATGAAGAACTATAAGACTGGCAAAAATTATGCTTACTTAGGTCTCCCGGCACACTTCTTAATCTTTGATGAATACGTCGCTTTCATGGAAATGCTGGGAACAAAAGAAAACACCGCAGTTATGAATAAGCTGAAACAGATTGTCATGTTAGGTCGTCAAGCTGGCTTCTTTCTAATACTGGCTTGTCAACGTCCAGACGCAAAATATTTAGGCGACGGAATCCGTGATCAGTTTAATTTCAGAGTGGCTTTAGGTCGTATGTCTGAAATGGGCTATGGCATGATGTTTGGCAGTGACGTACAAAAGGATTTCTTCTTAAAGCGAATCAAAGGTCGTGGCTATGTTGATGTAGGAACAAGTGTCATATCAGAGTTTTATACTCCCCTTGTACCAAAAGGATATGATTTCTTGGAGGAAATTAAAAAGTTATCCAACAGCAGACAGTCCACGCAGGCGACGTGCGAAGCGGAAGTCGCAGGTGTGGACTGATCTTGCTGGCTGGTGTGGCAATAGCCACGCCAGCACTTAACCCCCCGTATCTAACAGGGGGGTACAAATCGACAGGAAACAGTCAAAAAAACATTAGAAAATCCTTTGGTTACAAGGGATTTACAAAATTTCAGCGTATGTCAAATGGGCTTTAAAAGTTGACATACGCCTTTTTGATTGGAGGGATTTTTACTGAATGAACAAACTTGGTTACAGCATTTAAAAGAAAAACGCTTGGCTTATGGACTATCTCAAAACCGTTTAGCTGTTGCGACTGGTATTACAAGGCAGTATCTAAGCGATATTGAAACAGGAAAAGTCAAGCCATCAGAGGATTTACAGCAGTCCCTTTGGGAAGCTCTGGAACGCTTCAATCCCGACGCTCCCCTTGAAATGCTGTTTGATTATGTAAGGATTCGCTTTCCGACAACAGACGTACAGCAGGTGGTCGAAAACATCTTACAACTGAAACTGTCCTATTTTCTTCATGAGGACTATGGTTTCTATTCTTATTCAGAGCATTATGCTTTAGGCGACATATTCGTCCTTTGCTCCCATGAACTGGACAAAGGAGTTCTGGTGGAATTGAAAGGTCGTGGGTGCAGACAATTTGAAAGCTATCTTCTGGCACAACAAAGAAGCTGGTATGAGTTCTTTATGGACGTTTTGGTGGCTGGCGGTGTGATGAAACGCCTTGACCTTGCCATTAACGATAAGACAGGGATTTTGAATATCCCTGTACTCACTGAAAAGTGCCAACAGGAAGAATGTATCTCCGTCTTCCGCAGTTTTAAAAGCTATCGCAGTGGCGAACTGGTACGCAAAGAGGAAAAGGAATGTATGGGAAACACCCTCTATATCGGTTCATTACAAAGTGAAGTTTATTTCTGTATCTATGAAAAGGACTACGAGCAGTACAAGAAAAATGATATTCCCATTGAAGACGCAGAAGTAAAAAACCGTTTTGAGATTCGATTGAAAAATGAGCGTGCCTATTATGCAGTCCGTGATTTACTCGTCTATGACAATCCAGAGCATACCGCCTTTAAAATTATCAATCGGTATATCCGTTTTGTAGATAAAGACGATTCCAAACCTCGTTCTGATTGGAAACTGAATGAAGAATGGGCTTGGTTTATTGGGAACAATCGTGAACGATTAAAACTAACCACAAAACCAGAGCCTTACTCCTTCCAAAGGACGCTGAACTGGCTATCTCATCAAGTTGCCCCGACCTTAAAGGTTGCGATTAAACTTGATGAAATCAACCAGACGCAGGTTGTAAAAGACATTCTCGACCATGCGAAACTGACAGACCGACACAAGCAGATTTTGAAGCAACAGTCAGTAAAAGAACAGGACGTGATAACAACAAAAAAATAACTCAAATACAAATTCATTGAATATAGAGAGGAGAACATTTTTATGAATTTTGGACAAAACCTTTATAACTGGTTTCTATCAAACGCTCAATCACTGGTGCTTTTAGCAATCGTTGTGATTGGCTTGTATCTTGGCTTCAAGCGTGAGTTTAGCAAACTGATTGGCTTTTTAATTATTGCGATTATTGCGGTTGGCTTAGTCTTCAACGCTGCTGGAGTAAAAGACATTTTACTAGAGCTATTCAATCGCATTATTGGTGCTTAAATAAAACCGTTCTTTTGTGGAATATAAGTGGTTTTCTTATGTTCCGCAAAGGAATGGTACACCAAACGAAGTGCGGTAGGGATTTTTGAATCTCTACAAAGAAAGGACGTGAATATATGGACGATATGCAAGTCTATATTGCGAATTTAGGCAAATACAATGAGGGCGAATTGGTCGGTGCGTGGTTTACCTTTCCCATTGACTTTGAGGAAGTCAAAGAGAAAATCGGCTTGAATGATGAATATGAGGAATACGCCATTCATGACTACGAGTTACCCTTTACGGTTGACGAATACACTTCCATTGGCGAACTCAATCGACTATGGGAAATGGTATCGGAATTACCCGAAGAATTACAATCGGAGCTATCTGCTCTGCTCACTCATTTTTCAAGCATTGAAGAACTAAGCGAACATCAAGAGGATATTATCATTCATTCCGATTGTGATGATATGTATGACGTGGCACGCTACTACATTGAAGAAACGGGTGCTTTAGGCGAAGTACCAGCTAGTCTTCAAAACTATATTGATTATCAAGCCTATGGTCGGGATTTAGACCTTTCAGGAACGTTTATCTCAACCAATCATGGGATTTTTGAAATCGTCTATTAAATCTGTCGGTACATTACTACTGGCAGATTTTCTATTTTACGGGGTGGCTCAATCAGCTACCCCTATTTTTTATGAAAGGATTGATTACATGAAGAAAATACGAAGCTATACCAGTATCTGGTCTGTGGAAAAGGTACTGTATTCTATCAATGATTTTAGACTTCCGTTTCCCATAACCTTTACGCAAATGACATGGTTTGTCGTGTCACTCTTTGCAGTGATGATACTTGGCAACTTGCCCCCTCTTTCCATGATAGAGGGAGCATTTCTCAAATACTTTGGGATTCCTGTGGCTTTCACATGGTTTATGTCTACAAAAACTTTTGATGGTAAAAAGCCTTATGGATTTTTGAAGTCTGTCATTGCTTATGCACTGCGACCAAAGCTGACCTATGCAGGAAAAAAAGTAACGCTTGGCAGAAACCAGCCACAAGAAGCCATTACAGCAGTTAGGAGTGAATTTTATGGCATATCCAATTAAATACATTGAAAACAATCTCGTCTGGAATAAAGACGGGGAATGTTATGCTTACTATGAGCTTGTTCCTTACAATTACTCATTTCTAAGTCCAGAACAGAAAATACAAGTGCATGATTCTTTCAGACAGCTTATCGCACAAAATCGTGATGGCAAAATTCATGCTTTACAAATCAGTACAGAATCCAGCATACGTTCTGCACAAGAGCGTTCCAAAAATGAAGTCACTGGCAAGCTCAAAGCGGTTGCCTATGACAAAATCGACCAACAGACAGACGCTTTAATATCCATGATTGGCGAAAATCAAGTGAACTACCGTTTCTTTATCGGCTTTAAGTTGCTTCTCAACGATCAGGAGTTTTCTATGAAAAGTCTTACCGTTGAAGCAAAAAATGCTTTGTCTGATTTTGTCTATGATGTGAACCATAAGCTGATGGGCGATTTTGTTAGTATGAGTAATGATGAAATCCTGCGTTTTCAGAAGATGGAAAAGCTCTTAGAAAATAAAATCTCTCGTCGTTTCAAAATCCGCAGGTTAGATAAGGACGACTTCGGCTATCTGATTGAACACCTTTACGGACAGACAGGCACTGCCTATGAAGAGTATGAGTACCATCTATCAAAGAAAAAGCTGGATAATGAAACGCTGATTAAATACTATGACTTGATTAAGCCTACTCGCTGTTTGGTGGAAGAAAAACAGCGATATTTGAAAATCCAGCAGGAAGATGAAACCGTCTATGTAGCTTACTTTACCATTAACAGCATTGTCGGAGAACTGGACTTCCCGTCCTCTGAAATCTTCTACTACCAGCAACAGCAATTTACATTCCCGATTGATACGTCAATGAATGTGGAAATTGTAGCGAATCGTAAAGCCCTATCTACTGTCCGCAATAAAAAGAAAGAACTGAAAGACTTGGATAACCACGCTTGGCAAAGTGATAATGAAACCAGCTCCAATGTGGCGGAAGCTCTGGAAAGTGTGAATGAGCTGGAAACCAATTTAGACCAAAGCAAGGAATCTATGTACAAGCTGTCTTATGTGGTAAGGGTATCAGCAAATGATCTTGACGAACTCAAACGTCGTTGTAATGAAGTGAAAGATTTTTATGACGATTTAAGCGTAAAACTGGTACGACCATTTGGGGATATGCTCGGCTTACATGAAGAATTTTTACCTGCCAGCAAGCGTTATATGAATGATTATATTCAATACGTGACCTCTGATTTCCTCGCTGGTTTAGGTTTTGGTGCTACTCAAATGCTGGGGGAAAATGAGGGGATTTATGTTGGCTACAGCTTAGATACTGGACGCAATGTCTATCTGAAACCTGCTCTTGCCAGTCAAGGGGTTAAGGGTTCAGTAACCAATGCGTTAGCGTCGGCTTTTGTTGGTTCGCTGGGTGGTGGTAAATCCTTTGCGAATAACCTTATCGTCTATTATGCGGTGCTTTATGGGGCACAAGCAGTGATTGTAGACCCAAAAGCAGAACGTGGCAGATGGAAAGAAACCTTGCCAGAGATTTCCCATGAAATCAATATCGTCACTCTGACTTCTGATGAGAAAAACAAAGGCTTACTTGACCCTTATGTGATTATGAAAAATCCCAAAGATTCTGAATCACTGGCTATTGATATTCTGACATTCCTTACGGGGATTTCCTCTCGTGATGGGGAACGCTTCCCAATCCTTAGAAAAGCCATTCGTGCAGTAACCAATAGTGAAGTACGAGGGTTGATGAAAGTGATTGAGGAATTACGGGTTGAGAATACGCCACTAAGTACCAGTATAGCCGACCATATCGAAAGTTTTACAGACTATGACTTTGCACATTTATTATTCAGTAATGGTTATGTGGAGCAGTCTATCAGCTTAGAAAAACAACTGAACATTATACAGGTTGCGGACTTGGTACTTCCCGACAAGGAAACTTCCTTTGAGGAATATACCACTATGGAGCTTTTATCCGTTGCTATGCTGATTGTCATTAGTACCTTTGCTTTAGACTTTATCCATACAGACCGAAGCATTTTCAAGATTGTAGATTTAGACGAAGCATGGAGCTTTTTACAGGTAGCACAAGGAAAAACACTATCTATGAAGCTGGTTCGGGCTGGTCGTGCTATGAACGCTGGGGTATATTTCGTGACCCAAAATACAGACGACCTCTTAGATGAAAAACTGAAAAATAACCTCGGCTTAAAATTTGCATTTCGTTCCACTGACCTTAACGAGATTAAAAAGACCTTAGCCTTTTTTGGTGTAGACCCAGAGGACGAAAACAATCAGAAGCGATTGCGTGATTTGGAAAACGGGCAATGCCTTATCAGTGATTTATATGGTCGTGTCGGTGTGATACAGTTCCACCCTGTATTTGAAGAACTGCTCCATGCCTTTGATACCAGACCACCTGTGCGAAAAGAGGTGTAAATGTGAAACCATCAATAGTAAACAGAATAAAATCAAACTGGACGCTGAAACGTCTAGGTAAAGTGGCAATGACAGTGGCTTTCACACTTGTGATTGCCATTTTTCTTTTAGCCATGCTGGGAACGGTGGTTCAAGCTGCGGGCTTGGTAGATGATACGGTCAATGTGGCAAATGAATACAGCCGATACCCACTTGAAAACTATCAACTGGATTTTTATGTGGATAATAGCTGGGGCTGGCTTCCGTGGAACTGGTCGGACGGGATTGGAAAACAGGTCATGTATGGACTATATGCCATTACCAATTTTATTTGGACAATCAGTTTGTATGTTTCCAATGCGACAGGTTACTTAGTACAGGAAGCCTATTCCTTAGACTTCATTTCCGCTACAGCAGATTCCATTGGTAAGAATATGCAGACCTTAGCTGGTGTGAGTGCAAACGGATTTTCAACAGAGGGTTTCTATGTTGGATTCCTCTTACTCTTGATTTTGGTTCTTGGGGTTTATGTTGCCTATACGGGACTGATAAAGAGAGAAACCACAAAGGCAATTCATGCCATTATGAATTTTGTGCTGGTGTTTATCCTATCGGCTTCCTTTATTGCCTACGCTCCCGACTACATTAAAAAAATCAATGACTTTTCATCAGACATCAGTAATGCCAGTTTATCACTTGGCACGAAGATTGTCATGCCCCATTCCGATAGTCAAGGCAAGGACAGCGTGGACTTAATCAGAGATAGCCTGTTTTCCATACAGGTTCAGCAACCGTGGCTACTGCTTCAATACAACAGTTCAGACATTGAAAGTATCGGTATTGACCGTGTGGAAAGCCTGCTCTCCACCAGCCCAGATTCCAACAATGGCGAAGACAGAGAAAAAATTGTTGCGGAAGAAATTGAAGACAGAAGCAATACCAATCTAACCATTACAAAGACCATTAACCGTTTAGGTACAGTCTTCTTCCTATTTGTCTTCAATATTGGGATTTCCATATTTGTATTCCTATTAACAGGAATCATGATTTTCTCGCAGGTACTTTTTATCATCTATGCTATGTTTCTGCCTGTGAGCTTTATTTTAAGTATGATTCCATCATTTGATGGTATGTCAAAACGAGCCATAACAAAGCTCTTTAATACCATTTTGACACGAGCTGGAATCACATTGATTATTACGACAGCATTTAGTATTTCAACCATGCTCTATACCTTATCGGCTGGTTATCCGTTCTTTTTGATTGCTTTTCTACAGATTGTGACCTTTGCAGGAATCTACTTCAAGCTGGGCGATTTAATGAGTATGTTTTCTCTACAGAGTAACGATTCTCAAAGTGTGGGAAGTCGTGTGATGAGAAAACCTCGTATGCTTATGCACGCTCACATGCACCGTCTACAGCGGAAACTTGGACGTTCCATGACTACTCTAGGGGCTGGGTCTGCCATTGTTACAGGTAAAAAAGGACAGTCGGGTTCGGGGAGTTCTGCAAGGACACAAGCAGATCACTCCCGACCAGACGGAAAGGAAAAATCAACACTTGGAAAACGTATCGGTCAAACCATCGGTACAGTAGCTGATACCAAAGACAGAATGGTAGACACTGCTAGTGGTTTGAAAGAACAGGTTAAAGATTTGCCGACCAATGCAAGATATGCAGTATATCAAGGAAAATCCAAAGTAAAAGAGAATGTCCGTGATTTAACCAGTAGTATTTCTCAAACCAAAGCGGACAGAGCCAGTGGACGCAAGGAACAGCAGGAACAAAGGCGAAAAACCATTGCGAAGCGTCGCTCTGAAATGGAACAGGTCAAACAGAAAAAACAGCCTGCTTCTTCTGTTCATGAAAGACCGACTACAAGACAAGAACAATATCATGATGAACAGACCTCAAAACAGTCTAATATTCAGACTTCATATAAGGAATCTCAACAAGCCAAACAAGAGCGTCCAGCAGTTAAGTCCGATTTTTCAAGTCCAAAAGTGGAACGCCAAGGCAATACCGTTCAAGAAAAAACCGTTCAAAAGCCAGCAACTTCAACCACTACAGCAGATAGAACTTCACAACGTCCAATCACAAAAGAACGTCCGTCTACTGTTCAAAGAGTACCACTACAAAATACAAGAAGTAGACCACCAATCAAAACCGCCACCATTAAGAAAGTCGGTAAGAAACCATGAAGTTGAAAACTTTAGTGATTGGTGGTTCTGGATTATTCTTGATGGTCTTCTCACTGCTTCTGTTTGTTGCCATTTTATTTTCAGATGAACAGGACAGCGGAATTTCCAATATTCATTATGGAGGTGTGAATGTTTCCGCAGAAGTGCTGGCTCATAAGCCTATGGTAGAAAAATATGCCAAAGAATATGGCGTTGAAGAATATGTCAACATACTTCTTGCGATTATACAGGTGGAATCGGGCGGTACTGCGGAAGATGTTATGCAGTCCTCGGAATCCCTCGGTCTTCCACCTAATTCATTGAGTACAGAAGAATCCATTAAGCAAGGTGTGAAGTATTTCAGTGAATTATTAGCCAGTAGCGAAAGGCTCAGTGTAGATTTAGAATCGGTTATCCAGTCCTACAATTATGGTGGTGGTTTCTTAGGGTATGTGGCTAATCGTGGAAATAAATATACCTTTGAACTGGCTCAAAGTTTCTCAAAAGAGTATTCAGGTGGCGAAAAAGTGTCTTACCCCAATCCCATAGCCATACCTATCAATGGGGGCTGGCGATACAACTATGGCAATATGTTTTATGTGCAACTGGTAACGCAGTATCTTGTCACAACAGAGTTTGATGATGATACGGTACAAGCCATCATGGACGAAGCACTGAAATATGAGGGCTGGCGATACGTTTACGGTGGAGCTTCCCCGACTACTTCTTTTGATTGTAGCGGACTGACACAATGGACGTATGGAAAAGCTGGAATTAACTTACCACGAACCGCACAACAGCAATATGATGTGACCCAGCATATCCCACTATCGGAAGCACAAGCTGGCGATTTGGTTTTCTTTCATTCTACCTATAACGCTGGCTCTTATATTACTCATGTTGGGATATACCTTGGCAATAACCGTATGTTTCATGCAGGCGACCCAATCGGTTATGCCGACTTAACAAGCCCCTACTGGCAACAGCATTTAGTGGGAGCAGGACGAATCAAACAATGAGAAAGGAAGATTTAATGATGAAATTTAGAAAAAATCAGAATAAAGAAAAACAGATACCAAAGGAAAAGAAACCTCGTGTCTACTATAAGGTCAATCCTCATAAAAAGGTTGTGATTGCCTTGTGGGTACTTTTAGGGCTTAGTTTCAGCTTTGCGATATTCAAGCACTTTACAGCTATAGATACTCATACTATTCACGAAACAACTATCATAGAAAAGGAATACGTTGATACTCATCATGTAGAAAATTTTGTAGAGAACTTTGCGAAAGTCTACTATTCATGGGAGCAATCCGATAAGTCCATTGATAATCGAATGGAAAGTCTAAAAGGCTATCTGACAGATGAACTTCAAGCTCTCAATGTTGATACAGTACGCAAAGATATTCCTGTATCGTCTTCTGTAAGAGGATTTCAGATATGGACGGTAGAGCCAACTGGCGACAATGAGTTTAATGTAACCTACAGTGTAGACCAGCTCATTACAGAGGGAGAAAATACAAAGACCGTCCACTCTGCTTATATAGTGAGTGTCTATGTAGATGGTTCTGGAAATATGGTACTGGTTAAGAATCCGACCATTACCAACATACCTAAGAAATCAAGTTATAAACCAAAAGCCATTGAAAGTGAGGGGACGGTTGATTCCATTACAACCAATGAAATCAATGAGTTTTTAACGACGTTCTTCAAGCTCTATCCTACAGCGACAGCCAGTGAACTTTCCTACTATGTGAATGACGGGATATTAAAACCAATCGGAAAAGAGTACATCTTTCAAGAACTGGTAAATCCTATTCACAATCGTAAGGATAATCAAGTCACGGTATCGCTGACAGTGGAGTATATCGACCAGCAGACCAAAGCAACGCAGGTATCTCAATTTGATTTGGTACTTGAAAAGAACGGGAGTAATTGGAAGATTATAGAATAACAAATATTGGTACATTATTACAGCTATTTTGTAATCACGTACTCTCTTTGATAAAAAATTGGAGATTCCTTTACAAATATGCTCTTACGTGCTATTATTTAAGTATCTATTTAAAAGGAGTTAATAAATATGCGGCAAGGTATTCTTAAATAAACTGTCAATTTGATAGTGGGAACAAATAATTGGATGTCCTTTTTTAGGAGGGCTTAGTTTTTTGTACCCAGTTTAAGAATACCTTTATCATGTGATTCTAAAGTATCCAGAGAATATCTGTATGCTTTGTATACCTATGGTTATGCACACAGTACGT
>NZ_BAEW01000010.1:0-54455 GCF_000246925.1 Peptoniphilus rhinitidis 1-13
TTTTTATATCACCCCTATTAGTTTTAAGAACTGCAACCTTTTCTCCAACTGTAGGTTTTTCAAATTGTTTTAACATTTTTTCTCCTTTCAAACATAAGTCTTCATATCTATTCTAAAACCATCTGTCTTTTTTCGCAAATTTAAATAAATAATTGTCAAAAATATACCTTTCAGTACAGACGACAAACTCATAGCTACCAAATTCCATTTATCTCTAAATCTGGTATAAGAAAAGTGCTGTTTTTAAAAGAGAATTAAAAATATTTCCCTTTAATAAATTGACCTCTTTCATTTGTTAGCAGTCGCCTTGATCTGTTATTATTATCGGCCCATTCTTTGTGATAGCAAGTTGGTGTTCATATTGTGCAGATAGAGATCCATCCTTTGTCCTGGCAGTCCATCCATTATCATCAATTGTAAGTTCTTTTTTTCCCATATTAATCATTGGTTCAATAGTAAATACCATACCTTCTTGAAGTCTAATGCCACGACCTGGCTTTCCATAGTGAAGAACTTGTGGATCTTCGTGCATTTCCTGTCCTATACCATGTCCAACAAATTCTCTAACAACAGAATATCCATTTTCTTCTGCATGTTTTTGTACAGCTGAACCTATATCTCCAAGTCTATTTCCAATTACAGCTTTTTCAATGCCCTTATACATACATTCTCGTGTCACTCGTAAAAGTTTTTTAGCATCTTCAGAAACTTCGCCTACTTCATAAGACCAAGCAGAATCTGCAAGCCATCCATCAACATTTACAACCATGTCAACTGTGATAATATCTCCATCTTTTAAAACATATTCTGATGGAAATCCATGACAAATTTCATCATTTACTGATGCACAAATTGAATAAGGATATCCTTCGTAACCTTTTTGTTCAGGATATGCTCCTCTTTCTTTTAAATAATTTTCTACAAATCTATCTATCTCAATAGTTTTTACTCCTGGTTTTATAAAATGTCTAAGTTCGTGATGAACATCTGACAAAACTTTACCAGCTACTTGCATCTTTTTTATTTCTTCTTCTGTTTTAATAATAATCATTTTAACTCCTTTACAATTTCACATAAATCCTCATCTGTCTTTGCCCAAGTATAAGCATCACAATTTATTTCTATCGCCTTTATTAATTCTTCTTTTGCCTCTTTTTTGTAATTTAAAAGTGAAAAAGAACAAGCTTTATTATAGTGTAAATTGACAGAATTAGGAAAATCCATAAGTCCTCTATCTAATATATTTATAGCAGAAAAATAATCTTTTTCTTCAATATATATTGCTGACATATTTAAAAATAAAAATGGATTTTGAAATTTATCAATTGCTTTATAATAATATTCTAGTGCTAAATTATTATCCTTTGATTTTTTTGCCAAAACTCCCATATTATAAAGTGCCCTTCCATAATCAGGTTTTATTTCAAGGGACTTTTTAACAAATTTTTCTGCTAAGTTGTCTTTATTTTTTGCTTCATAAATAGAACCAAGATCATTGTAACTTACAAAATCAAATCTATCTATTTCAATAGTTTTCTTTAAATACTTTATTGCAAGTTCAGTTTCTCCCAATTTGTCATAAGAGTGAGCAAGATAATAATATGCTCTGTCATAATTTGGATCTATCTCAATCGCTTTTTTATAATTTTCAACAGAATAAATTAAATTTCCACCTAAAAAATCATTTGTTATAGCAAGCCCATAATATGCTCCAGCAATTTCTTTTATATCTAAAATTTTTATAAAATATTTTTTTGCTTCGTCATAATTTTCTTCTCTCAAATAAATATCAGAAAGCTCAAAATACACAGAAATTTTTTCATTATCTTCTTTTGCAAAATTAAGAGATTTTAAGAGAGTTTCCTTTGCTTTTTTATAATTACCTTCAAGTAAAAAATCTTCTGCTAAAATTAAATAGTTCTTAAATTTTAAGTCCATAAAAAACCTCAATTCTTATTCTATTATATATTATTTTTTAAAATTTCACAGGCATGGAAATAATATTTAAAAGATTATATAATATCTTTGGTGATTAAATGAAAAGATTTCTATCTTTTAACGATTTCTTTTGTGAATATTTTTCTGGAAAAACTGTAAAGCTTTCTCTTGATGGAGGATTTTCATGTCCTAATAGAGATGGAACTCTATCTACATATGGTTGTATTTTTTGTTCAGATAAAGGAAGTGGAGAATTTGCTGCGTCAAGAAACTTTTCTATATCAAATCAAATTGAATTACAAAAATTATTTTTGTCCAAAAAATGGAAAGCAGAGAATTATATAGCTTACTTTCAAAACTTTACAAACACCTATGGCTCTATTGAAAAGATAAAAAAAATTTATGATGAAGTAGCTTCTAGGGATGATATTTCTGCTATTTCAATTGCAACGAGATGCGACTGCCTTGACGATGAAAAAATAAATTATTTAAAAGAAATTTCTAAGAAAAAAACACTTTGGTTAGAACTTGGAATGCAAAGTGTAAGTGAAAATACTATAAAGTTAATAAATCGTGGCTATACTCATAAATTCTTTGATGAAACTATAAATAAACTTAAAGATGCCAATATTTTATTTTTAATTCACACAATTTTTGGACTTCCCTATGAAGATGAAAGAGATTTTACAAATTCTATAAATTATATAAAAAAAATAGTCCCCTTCGGTGTTAAATTTCACAACTTGTATATTCTAAAAAATTCTCCGATTTATAAACTTTATAAAAAAAATAATTTTAAAATTTTATCAAAAGAAGAATATATTGAAACTGTTATTTATGCTCTTGATAATATAGATAAAAAAACTGTTGTACATAGAATAACAGGCGATCCTCCAAAGAAAAATCTTTATAAACCAAAGTGGTGTTCCGACAAATTATCTGTCATATCAGAAATTGACAAAAATTTAAAAGAATTAAATAAAAGTATAGTCAATGAATCTGAAGTAAAAAAAATTTCAAATTATTGGAAGAAAAAGGATAATTTCTTTATCTGCAATTAATGAAGAAATTAAATATATTTAGTGTATAATGTATACTGTAAATAAAAATTAATAAAAATTAAAATTTATAAAGGAGCAAAATGAAAAACATTTCTAAAGATATAATAAAAAAATTTAAAGTTAAATTTGTAATACTTGGATCCGATGAAAATGCTTATGGAGTTGCTCGTATTCTAAATGACAATTACGGCTTAATATCCACTGTATTCTGTCAAAAACCACTCCCAGCAACTGATAATTCAAAAATTTTAGATAGAAAAATCATAAATAATTTCTCTAATGACAAAGTTTTCGTAGACACTATGATTAATTTTGCAAAGGATAATAATGATTCAGCTCTTATAACAATTCCTTGTGGTGACGAGTATTCAAAGCTACTTAGCAATAATAAAGATAAGATAAAAAAATACTATAAATTTAATACTCCATCTACAAATTTAAATGAGAAACTAGAAAATAAAATAGATTTTTATAAATCTTGTGAAGAAATGGACATCCCTTACCCTAAATTTACAATTATAAATAATTCAAAAGAAATAGAAAATCTAAATTTACAATTTCCACTTATACTTAAACCCAATGATTCAATTTCCTATGTGAAATTATCTTTTCCAAATAAATACAAAGTTTACACTATTTATGATTTTGACGAATTAAAATCTGTCGTTAAAACTATTTATGATGAAAATAATTACGAAGGTACTATGCTTGTTCAAGAATATATACCAGGGCCTGCATCTAACCAAGCTTCTTTTAATGTTTATTGTGATAAAAATGCTAAAGTTAGAATGATGGTATATGGACAAATTTTACTTGCAGATCCACTTCCTCTTAGAATAGGAAATAATGATGCTATATATACAAAATATATGCCTGAGCTTTTTGACTTTTATAAAGAAAAATTAGAGTCCATCAATTATACTGGTTTTTCAAATATAGATCTCAAATATGATCCTCGTGACAATACTTATAAAGCCTTCGAGATGAACTTAAGATTACCTCAAAGCCATTATTTTATGGCGGCTGGTGGTGTCAATGTACTTGATTTTTATATTAGAGATCTTTTAGATTTAGGATTTGAAGAAGATGTTTATTATCACAAAGAAACCTCAAAAATTTGGATGAATGCTCATCCAAAACTTTTAAAAGAATACACAGATGAAAGATATCATGCCACAATTGACAAACTTTTAAAAAATGGCTATGAGTTCACAATTAATAATAAAAAAGATTTTAGTTTTAGCAGAAAAAAAACTTATTTAAAGAGAAAGTACGGTTCAATTAAACATTATAAAATGTATTATAAATTAGAAAAATAAATAAAAACAAAAACTGGCTAGATTTTACTCTAGTCAGTTTCCATTTTGTACTTTATTATACTATTTTCTTTTGTTGCTTCTTCTCCAGATATTCATCTTTTCTGCATCTTTTATAAGTTCATCTCTAAATTCTGGTGCAGCAATATTAATTATTCCTTCTGCTCTTTCCCAAGTTGACTTACCTTTACAATTAAATTTTCCATATTCAGTTACAATCCAATGTGTGTTTGGTCTTGCAGCTGTTATTGCAGAAAATGTTTCAAAGTTTGGAACTATTCTTGATTCTTCTTTTCCAGTTTTTTTGTTCATAAATTTAGAAGATAGACAGATAAATGATTTTCCGCCCTTAGATAAATATGCACCTAAAACAAAGTCAAGTTGTCCACCTGCTCCAGATATATGTTTTGCCCCAGAAGATTCTGAACTTACTTGTCCAAATAAATCCACATTTACTGCATTATTTATCGAAACAAAATTATCTATTTGTGAAATTACTCTTGAATCATTTGTATAAGAAACTGGTGCTGCCATTGCATCAGAATTAAGATCTAAATATTCATACATTTCCTTTGAACCTGCCGCAAAACCATAAACTTGTCTAAATCTGTCAATATTTTTTTTAGCTCCAGTAATTTTACCTTTTTTAGCCATATCAACAAAAGCATCGACATACATTTCTGTGTGAACTCCAAGATCTTTTAAATCAGAATCTGCTATCATTGATCCAACTGCATTTGGCATACCGCCAATTCCTAGTTGAAGAGTTGCCCCATTTGGTATTTCTTCTACAATTAATTTTGCAACTTTTTCATCAACTTCACCAAAACTTCCCTTTGGAAGAGTAGCAATTTCTGGATTTTCTCCCTCAATAATATAGTCAACATCTTTAATTGAAATTTCATTTTCAAAACCACCAATACAAGTTGGCATATTTTCATTTATTTCAACGATTACTTTATCAGCTACTTCTGTCACTGCTTTTAAATGAGATGCATTTAAACCAAAATTAAAGTTTCCATGTTTATCCATTGGAGGTGTCACTATTAATGCAATGTCAACCTTACAATTTTCCCTGTACCATCTTGGAAGTTCTGAATATCTAAGTGGAGCATAAAATCCTCCAGGTGTTTTATTAATTCTTACTCTATCAATTCCACTTGAGTGCCAAGAATTCCAAACAACCTTTTCTCCTTTGGGATCTTTTTTAAATACTTCTGGTTCCCAAAGAAGAACTCCACCTCTTAAATAAATTTCATTTAATTCATCAAGTCTACTTGCAAGTGCTTTATCGAAAGCAACAGGTGTAGTTCCTGCCCAAGCATAATCAATCCACATATTATCCTTAACCATTTCAGCAGCTTCTTTAGCTGTAATTAGTTTTTTCTGATATTCTTTAGAATAATCCATTATTTCCTCCTTAATTATAAATAATCATTATAAAAAGTATGAGTTCTTAAAAATTTAATATAATTTAAAAATCCATTCATTATATTTTTACTTTTTTCTTCATTTATTTCTATAATTATTTTATTTTTACCCCTTAAATCAAAAATATATGCACCCTCTACTTTAACATTATACAGATATTCATAAATTTTTGCATAAATTATTAGTTGATCTTCATAAATTTCTTTAAACCTTTCAATAGAAAGGTTCCCTGTCTTTAAATCCACAATGTAATATTTATCGTAAATTTTTATAACTTGATCTATATATCCCTTAACCAAGAATCCCTCTAAATCATAATAAAATAAAAGTTCCTTTTCCAATATATTATTCTCTTCCATTTCAAGATAATTTAAAGCTAACTTCCTTGCTATATTTAATTTTTCATCATTTATTTCTTCTTCATAAAATTTAAAAATTCCTTTTAGAATCTCATCAATATCTCCATTATCTATATAATTACTTGAGTATTCTTTTGCAAATAAATGTATAATATTTCCAAGCGTTTTTGGATCTATTAATTGATTTTTTCCACTACCTTTAGTGTACTTGTCAATTCCCAAAAAATATTTTTTATAAAAATCCACTGGACTCCTCTTATAATTTATAAAATCCGTCACTGTATAATATTCTCTTATTCTATTTTCAAAACTTATATCTAAATCTAAATAAATTAAATCATTTCTTTCTTCCTTTTTTACCTCAAGATTTTTTGAATTTTTATAATTGTTTGTACAATTATCTTTACCAATTAAATCAAAATATGAAGATTTTTTAGGATTGTCATAGTTTCCAAATAATATTAATTCCCTCTTTGCTCTAGTCATTGCAACATATAAGATTCTCTTTTCCTCTTCACTATAAATATCTTTTATTCTGTTTGAAATTTCCTTATATCTATAATCAGAAAAATCAGATTTTATAGCCAATCCAAGGTCCTTATCCACTATGATTTTTTCCCTAGGGCTGTTATTTTTGCCAACATCCATATGAGAAATAATCACCACATCAAATTCTAAACCTTTCGACTTATGAATAGTTAAAAGATTTATACCTTCTTCTAAATCTTCAAAATTTTGTAAACTGATAAACTTTTCATAATCCCTATAATCATAAGTGTTGTTCTCAAAAAATTCATTAGTAATTTCTTTAAATTTACATAGATATTGGAAATCACTAAGTTTAATAGTATTTAAATTAAAGAAATAAATCATTATCTCATCTATTAATTCATCGATTTGTAAAAATTTAGATTTATTTTTTAATTCTATTAAAAAATTTATAAAATAATTTATATTATCATTGAAACTTTTATGTTCGATTAAATCATTAAAATTTTCTACATTTGCATTTAAAATCTCCGCTAAATCTTTAAACTTAAAATTTAAAATTGGAGAATTAAAAAGAGAAAGAGTTGAAATAAAATCATCTGAACTATATATTGTGGACAAAATATTTTTTGTAACTTTCAAAACTTCAATTTCAGAAACATTTCTAGAACCCTTATTGAACTTTATATTATTTGTAGTTAAAATCTTACTGATTTCGTCTATTTGTGCATTGCTCCTTGATAAAATTGCCACATCTTTTTCTTCATACTTTTTTAAAAGATCTTCTATTAAATTAACAATTTCTTTATTGTCTTCTGAATTATAAAAATATACATCTCCACCACTCTCATAAGAATAATCAATTGAATCGTAAGGTTCAATTAAATTCTCGAAAGTTTTATTTATAAATTTTATTATTTTTCCATCGCTTCTATAATTTTTATTCATATCAAGAGATTTTCCACGATTTTTTATTTTATCAGAAAAATTAAAATAACTTTTAATATCTGTCCCTCTAAATCCATAGATAGATTGTTTGGGATCTCCAACTATAAATAAATTAGAATTTTCAAATGTATTAATAATATTATTTTGCAATTCATTAGTATCCTGATATTCGTCCACAAGTATGTGAGAATATCTATCCTTTAAGCTTTTTTGACAGTATCTATCTTTTAATATGCAATTAGTATATAAAATTATATCATCATAATCTATTACACCAATTTTCTTCTTCTCATTTTGATAGCTTTTGTGAATTTCCTTTAAGATTTTTATGATTATTTTGTAGTAATCTTTATTTTTTTCTTCTAAATTTTTCTTTAGAACTAAAATATATTCTTGAATATCCTCTATTTTTTCTATGTATTTTTTAGAAGTCCCAAGACTTTCTTCTATACAATTTAAAACTTCAAGATTGTAAAATTCCAAACTTTTTAATTCTGAAATATTTTCATCATAAAAATTCTTAAACTTTTTTCCGCTTACTTTTCTGTACTCCTCCAAAAGAATTATTAAATTATTAAAATCACACTTTTCTTTATCAAAATTTAAACTCTTATTTAAAATTTCATCAAAATCAAAATTATTATTTTTAAAGCTTAAATAAAGACTTATGAAAAGATCCTTTTCTTCAAAAGGGCTGGAATTAAAGTCTAACAAATAATTTTTATATTCTAATTCTTCTATACTATTTAATACTTTAATTACAGAATTTTCCAAAATTTTCTTTGACTGATTTTCTTCTAAAATTTTAAAGTTTGGATTAATTCCTAAATTAATAGAATAATCCTTAATAATTTCAGCTCCAAAAGAGTGAATCGTCATTATATTTAAATCTCTCTCGTCAAAGGATATATTTCCCTTTACAAGTTCTTTTGAAATTCTTCCGCGCATCTCTTCTGCAGCTTTTTTTGTAAAAGTAAGTGCCAAAATTTTTTCGGGATTTTTATACTTTTTTACAATATTTATAAATCTACTAGTTAAAACTCTTGTCTTTCCTGTTCCTGCTCCTGCCATTAAAGTTACATCTGTATCAATTGAGTTTACTGCTTCTAATTGAACTTCATTTAATTTCATTTTTTAATTTTTAAAATTTATTTGAATAAAACTTTAGCAAGAGAAATAATCATTTCATCATCCACTTTATAAAATATTTCTGTCCCTCTTCTCTCACTTTTCAAAACTCCAGCTCTTTTTAACTTCCCAAGATGAGATGAAACAGTAGGTTGTGGAATATCAAATTTTTCTTGCATCTTTCCAACATTAGATGGCCCTGTTTCAATTAAATTCTTAATAATTTTTAGCCTTACAGGATGTGCCATAACTTTTAAAACTTCAGCTATTTTTTCTAAACTTTCCATATCTTCTTTCATCAACTACCTCCTAATATGTATTGAAATAAATTAATTATATAATTTATATTCTTTGATTATAATATTGAAAAGTAAAGTCCTTGTCAATTATTTTATATAAATTACATTTTATGTAACTCCTTATAAAAGCTAATTTTAGCCACTTTGTTTTTACACTAAAATCTTAGACTTAATTTAGACATTGCTTTACCACATATTTTTAATAAAACAAAAAAATAAGGCTACTAACCTTATTTTAAATTTTTATAGACTCTATTAAATTATTAATTTGTCTATCAACAGCATCGGGTGCTGGACCTCCATATACCTTTCTATTTTTTAAGGAATTTTCTATTTTTATAAAATTATAGAGATCTTTTTCAAAGACTTTGTGAAAATCTTTATATTTTTCTAAGCTTATATTCTCAAGCTTTTCATTTCTTTCTATTGCATAATTTACAATCTGTCCAACAACACTATAAGCTTCTCTAAATGGCAAACCTTTTAAAACCAAGTAATCAGCTAAATCTGTTGCATTTAAAAATCCCTCCTCAGCAGATTCACGCATTTTTTCTTTGTTAATATAAATAGTTTTTAAAATTCCATTCATAATTTTAAGAGAACTTGTAACTGTCTTTACTGAATCGAAAAGTGGTTCTTTATCTTCTTGAAAATCTTTATTATAAGATAATGGTGTCCCTTTTAAAATTGTAAATAATGTCAATAAATCACCATAACATCTTCCACTTTTGCCACGAACAAGCTCAGCCATATCGGAGTTTTTCTTTTGAGGCATTATACTTGAACCAGTTGAAAATTTTCCAGAAAATTTAATATAACTATATTCACTACTTGAAAAATAAATAAGTTCTTCGCACAACCTTGATAAATGCGTCATAATAACTGAATTATTAAATAAAATTTCAAGTACATAATCTCTATCAGAAACAGAGTCCATTGAATTTTCTGTCGGCTTTTTGAAATTTAAAAGTTCAGTAGTCATAAATCTATCAATATTAAAACTTGTAGTTACAAGTGCACAACTACCAAGAGGATTCTCATCAAGTCTATCAAAAGTTTCAGTAAGTCTATCTAAATCCCTAGAGAGCATTTGCCCATAACTTAAAATATAATGGGCAAAAGTCGTCACCTGTGCGTGTTGCATATGTGTAAAACCTGGCATAATTGTTTCTTTATTTTTTTGTGCAATTTCTATTATCGTTTCAATTAATTTCTTTATTTCAGATTTTATTATAATTAAACTTTTTTTAGAATAAAGTCTTAAATCAAGTGCACATTGATCATTCCTAGATCTCGCTGTGTGAAGCTTTTTTCCAACATCTCCAACTCTTCTTGTAAGTTCATTTTCTACAAAAGAGTGAATATCTTCTTCATCTAAATCAATTTTAAGTTTATTATTTTTTATTTCTTCTAAAATATTTTTTAATTCATTTGAAATAATTTTGCAATCATCTTCTGTTATTATACCAACTTCGCCTAACATTTTTACATGAGCAAGAGATCCCTTTATATCTTCTTCAAATAAAATTTTATCAAAATCAATTGATTTGTTAAATTCATGTGTAAAATTCTCTAAACCTTCTAAGTGACTGCCCCATAAATACATATTAAACTCCTTTATTTACCTTTGCATCTACAAGTGTAGAAAGTGAATACAAATTAATAAATCCATCTGCATCCTTGTGTGAATATAAACTTTCCGCTCCATCTCCAAAAGAAGCCAAGTCCTCACTATAAAGTGAATTTTTTGATGTAACTCCTGCTGGAATTATATTTCCCTTGTAAAGTTTTAACTTAACTATACCTGAAACATCTTTACAAACTTCACCAGCAAAAGCAAGGAGTCCCTTTAAAGAACTTGAATACCACTTACCGTCATATACAAGTTCTCCAAATTTTATTGCCAAATAATCTTTTAAGTGAGCTGAATCCTTATCAAGAGTAATTGATTCTAAAATTTCAAGTGCTTTATATAAAATCGCTCCACCTGGATTTTCATAAACTCCACGACTCTTCATCCCAACAAGACGATTTTCAACTATATCGTCTATTCCTATTCCATTTTCTCCCCCAACCTCATTTAAATATTTCAAAAGATTTGCTGGCGACATTTTTTCTCCATTTACTGCAACAGGTTCTCCACTTTCAAATTCAATTTCAAGATTACAAACCTCATCTTTTGCTTTCATAGGAGATACAGAAAGTTCCAAAATTTTATCAAAATCTGGGTAATTTCCTGGATTTTCTAAATCAAGACCTTCATGTGACAAGTGCATTATATTTAAATCTTTTGAATAATTCGTTTCTCTTGAAATCTTTAGAGGAATATTATGTGCCTCAGCATAATCAATTTCTTCTTCACGAGATTTTATATCCCAAGTTCTCCAAGGTGCAATTATTGGCATATCAGGTGCAAAATGTTTTATTCCCATTTCAAAACGAATTTGATCATTTCCCTTTCCAGTACAACCATGACAAATTGCATCACAATTTTCTTTTTTTGCAATATCAACAAGAGCCTTTGCTATAATTGGTCTTGCGGTTGCAGTTCCAAGTAAATAATTTTTTTCATATTTTGCACCCATCTTTAAAGTAGGGAACACAAAATCTTTTACATATTCTTCTACAAGATCTACAATATAAATTTTTGAAGCACCAGTTTTTATAGCCTTTTCTTCTAAACCTTCAATCTCTTTTGTTTGTCCTACATTTCCTACAACTGCAATAACTTCACAGCCATAAGTTTCCTTTAACCACGGTATTATTATTGATGTATCAAGACCACCTGAATAAGCTAGGGCAACTTTTTTATAATTGTTATTTTTCATTTTTCTTCCTCCAAATTTTATCAACTATTTTTTAATAACTTACAAATTGAGACTCAAAAAAAGTATAAAAAAATCGCCCCTATGAAGGGACGAAGAACGTGGTACCACCCAAATTTATATATTTCTATACCTCAAAAACTATAACGCGTAACCGTGCAAATCTAAATTTCGAAATGCAAGCTCCAAGCTCCTTTTCAAATTATCCTCCCTATTTCTTTTCACCAAACAGAAACTCTCTAAAAGTCTCGGATAATTTTACTAGTCTTTTCTTTGCTTATGTTGTTTGATATGCTACCAACATATTTTTCATTTGTCAAGACTTTTTTGAAAATTTTTAGAAGAAATTTATTTTATTTATAAAATAATAAATAAATTCATTGTCGCTAAAAAAAATTATTTGTAAAATTCCCAAAAAACACTTGACATTTTAAATTTGTCGTAGTAAAGTTTTTAGAAATCAATGAAGTGGACAAAAAGTATTCTCATAACTTTTTTAGAGAGCAAGATTAGGTGAAAGCTTGTAAAGGAAAGGAATATAATAGAACCACAGAGATTCTGCAAGGAAAATAGTATTTGCAGAGGTTAACTGCCTTAAAGTTTTGAGATATCTAAGGATAATTAGAGTGGTACCGCGGACTTCGCCTCTTTCATAGAGGCGATTTTTTATTTTAAAATGGAGGTAAAAATGAAAAAAATAATAAGTACATCAATAATAATTTTAGCTGCCATAATCTTGGCTTTCACATTATTTTTAAATAAGTCCAAGGATAACTCTAACAGACTAGATGAAATTCAAAAATCTAGAAAAATTGTCATGGGATGTAATGCAAATTATCCACCTTTTGAATTTCACAAAAATATAAATGGAAAAGACGAAATAGTTGGCTTTGATATTTTTATAGCGAAAGAAATTGCAAAAGATTTAGGTGTCAAACTAGAAATATCTGACATGGAATTTTCTTCTGTCCTTGCAAGTTTAGACACAGGAGTTATTGATCTTGCAATCTCTGGCATTTCAAAAACTGCTGAAAGAGAAAAATCTATGGCATTTTCAAAAGTTTACTATGAACCTAAAAATTACTTATTAGTTAATTCTAAAGATTTTGGAAAATATAAAAATGAAGATGACGTAAAAAAATTAACTATTGGAGTACAAACTGCAACAGAGCAAGAAGAAATTGCTAAAAATTTAAATATAAAAAATATAGTTTCTCTTTCAAAAACTCCTGACTTAATTGCTCAATTAAATAAGGGGCTTATAGATGGAATTATTGTAGAAAAATGTGTGGGAGATAATTATGAACTCTCAAATAAAAATTTAAAACTTGAAGATAGTTTTTATTTTGAAGCTAACGTTGATGGAACAGCCATTGGGCTTAATAAAAATGACGATGAACTTCTTAAAGCTGTAAACAAAACTTTAGATAGGCTTAAAAAAGAAGGCAAAATTGATAAATATTACAACGAAGCCTTGGAACTATCTGTTAAATAGGTGATCTTATGGAAAATATTTATAAATTAGGAAACAATAAACTTTCTAAAAATAAGATAATTAATATCCTTGTAATTCTAGTATTTATCTTATTAATATTTATTTTTGGAAATCTAATAATAAACTTTTTTGGCACAAGTGCAGAAATTTTTAAGGATTACAGTACTTATTATTTAAAAGGTCTTGGAGTTACAATTTCACTTTCTTTAATTTCAGTTTTACTTGGGTCAATATTGGGACTTTTTTTATATCTCATGAAATCTTCTGAAATTAAAAGTTTAAATATACTTTCTAATATTTATATAGAAATTGTGAGGGGAACCCCTATGCTAACTCAAGTATTTTTTATATTTTTTGGTCTTGCAACTTTAATTAATTTTAAAGACTTTGGAATTTCAATTTCTACTTTTGCGTATATCACAGGTGTAATCGCTGTGAGTTTAAACTCTGCTGCTTATGTTGCAGAAATTATTAGATCAGGAATAAATGCAATCGACAAAGGTCAATGGGAGGCTTCAATTTCACTTGGAATGAAAAAATCTCTAGTTATGGAAGAAATAATACTACCACAAGCTACAAAAAATATTTTACCAGCTCTTGCCAATGAATTTATAGCAGTAATTAAAGAAACTTCTATTATCTCAACTATTGGTGTTACAGATATTATGTACAATGTAAATTTAGTTAGAGGTTCTTCTTATAAATCTCTAGAACCACTTATTATTGGCTCCCTACTTTATTTTGCAATTACTTTTACTCTTACAAGATTATTAAAATTTGTGGAGGGAAAATATGATAAAAATTGAAAATTTGTATAAATCCTTTGATAACAAAGAAGTGTTAAAAGGAATTAACTTAAACATTAAAAATTCAACGGTAACAACAATTATAGGAGCAAGTGGTTCTGGAAAATCAACACTTCTTCGATGTATTAATCTTCTTGAGAAATGCGACAGTGGAAAAATCTATCTAGATGGATATGAAATTACTGGAGAAAATTCAAACTTAGAAAAAATAAGGCTAAAAATTGGAATGGTTTTTCAAAATTTTAATCTATTTCCTAATAAAACTGTACTAGAAAATATTACTCTAGCTCCCATTAAAGTCAAGGAAGAAGATGAAAAATCTGCAAAAGAAAATGCAATAAAACTTTTACAAAATATGGGCTTAGAAGATAAAAAAGACTCCTATCCTAATTCGCTTTCTGGTGGTCAAAAGCAAAGAGTTGCTATTGCAAGAGCACTTGCAAATAAACCAGATGTGTTATTATTTGATGAACCTACATCTGCACTTGATCCAGAAATGGTAAAAGAGGTATTAACTGTAATAAAAAATCTCTCATATAAAGGGCTTACTATGATAATCGTGACACATGAAATGGGCTTTGCAAAAGAAATATCAGATACAGTTGTATTTATGAAAAATGGAATTATAGAAGATATTGGAAATCCTGAATATATATTTAATACAACGAAAAATAAAAATACACAAAAATTTTTAAATGCCGTACTATAATTTAATTTTTTATAAAAAATTTTATGTTCGCTCATGTTTTATGAAAAATTTCCTAAACAAAAAATCTCTTATCTTTTTATACTAATTAAAGACAAGAGATTTTTTTACTATTTATTTATTTTTACAGTTTTTGTAACTCCATCCCACTCTATCTTTGCTCCCAAAATTTCTGAAATTGCTCTTAAAGGTACAAAAGTCCTAGAATTTTTTACAACTGCTGGAGAATCAATTGCAATATTTTTTCCATTAGCATCGATTTCTTTTGATCCAATAACAAGACTAGCTTTGTTATCTCCAATTACAACAGTTTTCGTTTCAGATTTCCAATTAACTTTTTCTCCAAGTGCTTCTGAAATAAATCTAAGCGGCACCATAGTCCTTTCATTTTCAATATAAGCTGGTGTTTCTGATTGTATTTCGCTATCATTTACAAAAATTCTTATTTCAGAATTAGTTTCTTTTTTTTTGCTTTCTGTCTTTATTTCAGTTTTAGCTTCTTTATTTTCTAAAGTTTTAGCATTTGCCCAATCAAATTTTAAATAAGCCTTCTGTTCTCCTGAACCTTTTCCTCCACCTGCAATGGAATCCATTGCATCAACCCAAACTGCAACAAGAATTTTTTCTTCTTTTGGATTTTGTCTTTCAAATTCGTGAACCTTGCAATACTCCCCCTCATTTGGAGTTTGTTTTGTCTCAACTCTATTAGAGTTTTCATCTCCTTCGTAGATGAAAAGATTTGTAAGTTCACCCTCCATATTCATAAACTCCATCTTTCTTAAATAAAGTTTGTAAATAAATTTTCCATCTTTTTCTTCTACCTCTGCCATTTGCTTTAATGATGAATTCCCCATAGAGTCCTTTCCAGGTTCTCCATATTTTTCAAGTTTTACTGGAACTTCATATTTTGTTCCAGCTGCAAATATTGAACTTGGAATTAAAGCTAATACTAACATCAATGATAAAATTAATTTTTTCATTTTTAACCTCTTCTTTTCTTTATAAAATAATTAAACTTTTTAGGGACGATCCATAAAGGAAAGTCCCTATCACATATCCCTTAATTATGGTCAATGTTATATAATACTTGTGCAACTTGTGCTCTAGTAAATGCTGATTTTGGTTCAAATTTTCCATCTTCCATTCCACTTACTACTCCAAGTCTTGCCATTTCTTTTACTGATTCTTTTGCCCATGTTGCAATGTTTTTTTCGTCTTTGAATCCATTTTCATTTCCTTTGGCATTTAGATTCTTTCCTGATACTTTTAGAAATTTTGTCATCATAACTGCCATTTCTTCTCTTGTCAGTTCTTTGTCTGGTGCAAATTTTCCTTCTCCTATTCCACTTACTATTCCTTCTTTATTTGCCCATGTAATATATGGACTGTAGTATGTGCTAGCTTTCACATCTTTAAAGTTTTGTGTGTTATAGTCACTTATGTTTATGTTTAACATTCTTCCTAGCACTGTTACGAATTGTCCTCTTGTTATTGATTTATTTGGCCCAAATTCTGTTTCACTAAGTCCTACAAAGTATCCTTTCCCTACTACATAGTCTATTGAATTTTTTGCCCAGTGACCAGATGTATCGTTAAATTTGCTTGTACTTTTGCTAGAATTGTTTTGATTTTGTTGGTTTTGGCTTTGTTGATTTCGTTGATTATGTTGATTATTTTGGTTATTATTTCCACCAGTTCTTGAAACTTCTTTTGCGTTATTCCAGTTAAAAGATAAAACTGCATCTTGTTCTCCCCCTCCTGGACCCTTGCCAGCTATTTCATCCATGGCATCAACCCATACTGATATATTTATTTTGTCATATTTTCCATTCATGACCCATGACCAAATATTTCCACGTGATTGATCTGCTCTATACTTGCTTCCATCATTGATAAATAAATTATATAGATTTCCTGTGAATTGTTTGCCACCAAAATCTCTTTTCATTTGAGTAAATTGAACACTGTAACGGAATTTTCCATCTCTTTCTTCTACTCTAGCTGTATGGTTTATAGCATTGTTAGCCATTGAGTAGCCTGATTGATGTGCATGCAACACTTCTACTGGTACTTCATAAGTTATTGTAACTGGCCCATTGTTTTGGTTGTTGTTATTGTTGTTATTTTGATTGTTGTCCCATGATAATTTATTGCTTACCCAAGAGGAATTATTACTATCACTCCTCCAATTGTTATTCCAACCATTGTTGTTATTATCTCTCCATGATGAATTGTTATCTTCGTTGCTAATCCCATTATTATTTACATTATTAGTATTTTTAACAAGACTTGAGGCTGCAGCATTTAAATTGTCTATAGCAATCTTAATTTCATTTTCAGACACATTGCTCTTAGATAATAAAGCCATAGCCGCATTATAAGCATTTACATATCTCATATTACTTTCATAAGTGTATTGAGAACCTCCTAAGTTTGCAGAATATCTTAAAGCATCTATAAGTTTTTCCTTATTACCTAGATCAGGACTTGATGGAGTTGGAGGTGTAGGAGTGTCTTTTCCAGGAGTCACTTCAGTCATATTAGCCTTGTCAAAAACAAGCCTTGCTTTTTGTGATCCTGCTCCCGGTTCTCCACCTGCTAAACCATCCATAGCATCTACCCAAACTTTTACATAAAGAGCATTATCTTTTAGATTTTCAAATTCGACCTTAGTCATATTAATTCTAAATACCTTTGGAAATTCTTTCTGAGATCCGTCTAAAGATTGATCCATATATTTTTCTATGATTTGGGTTTCAATAGCTTTTCCTCTAGAATTATTTTCTTCAAAAGTAAATAAGTTAGTTAAATGTCCATAAAAACTATTTGCTCCTATTGGTACTTCGATTCCTTTAAAAGTTAAGTCAATAGTTACAAGATCATTCTTTATGCTCACCTTAGCAGGTGATATTAAGGCCTTGTTACCCATAGAATCCTTATCTTCTATAAAATGCATAAGTCTTACTGGAACATTATAAATTTTTTCTTTTTGTTCCTCAGTATTTTTGCCTGTACTATTATTAAAAGTTTCTATTGCAGTATTTAAATTAGTTAAAGCTTCATCTATTTGCTTTTGTTCATTTGCGCTATTTAAAATTGATTCTGCTGAATTTATTGCAATTTGTAGCAATTTAAAGTCATTATCAGTTTTGTTTCCTTGAGTAATTTTTCTAGCTTCTGATATTTTATTTTGAAGTTCATTTTTATTTAGAGAGATTTTTTTATTCTTAAAAGATTCTATTGCAGTATCTAAGTCTTTAACTGCTCTATCTATTTCTTCTTGTTTAGTTGATTCTTCAAGAACTTTTTCTGCAATTTTTATAGCTTCTTTAAGAGTATTAAAATCTGCATCAGATTTATCTCCATTTTCTATAGCTTTTGCTTCTTTTATTTTATTTTGAAGTTCATCTTTTTTTATAGTAGGTTCTGTCTTTTCTAATAAGACCATCTTTTTTATATCAAAATTATTGATGCCATACATATTTTCAATAGGATCATCCCATTCGTTCGGTTTAAGCCCAATTCTCATATTACCAGAGTCATTATAACAGCGAGCAAGTCTTGCATTTTCAAGATATATAAATTGATTTAGATCTCCAAGCTTTGACAAAGGTACATTATCCAATCTTATCTTTGTAATTCTCTTTTTATACTTAGTTTTAGCAGGATCTAAAGTAAAGTCTTCTTCTTCCAATATTTCGATAGGTTTTAATTTTCCATCGGCAGTTTTATATCTGATGTCCTTATCTTCATTAATTTTTACTAAACCAAATTCTTCAGGACCGTTTGAGCCTACAACTCCTTTCACATAGGATACTGTAATATTCGCCTTGTTATCTTTAAATTCAACTTCATAATATGGATTAATTCCTATATCAGTATTTAAAAGTTTTGAACTTGATATGGAAGAATCTGCAAGCATATTATTATATTCTTCTTTGGTGTATTTAAACTTTCCATTTTCCCAAAAATTTTTTATACCTTCGTTCATTGTGTCTGTTTCGTCTATAAGAGGCATAGATTCATACTTCCCTGATAGGAGATCTACTTTTTTCAAAGTCATGTCTTTGTGACGCATAAGAAGATTAAATTGAGGATCCATGCTTCCCATTGCATCAACCCTTACGGTAAACATCTTTTGAGATTCATAATTAGCTTTGCCATTAGAATACTCAAGAGGAATTTCAAACTCTTCTGGATAATTATAATATCCTCTGCTATAAGTTGATTTTAAATATTTCTGATCATTTAAAAATATTTTATTTCCTGAAAAATACGTACGGTTATTCATATAATTATTGAAATCATCTATAGAATTATAAGTCCAAAGATCCGTCAAATGTCCTTCTATAGGTTTTGTTGTTCCAGTATATTTTGGATCTGAATTAGTCATTGGCTTAAATTTTATTCTAAGTTTTAAACTTCCATCATTTCCAACTATTAATTTACCTCTGTCGTCTACAGCATCTGATGCCATTGAATACATACCCGGTCTAAAAGCATATCTTATTGATAAAGGTATTTCATATTCTCCTGCTAATAGGTCTTTAGGTATTGGCTCAGGATGTCCTTGAAATACATATACTCTAAATTTGTCCTTATGAGTACGATCTTTTCCTATTCGCTTAGTTCCTAAATTTACAGAAGCGTAGTAAGCTCTACCGTCAGAACTTGAGTTATAATCTTGTACTAGATAATAATGTTCTTCTGTTTTACAATCATTTGCCTCAACATCATTTTTTACTTTTACATATTTCTTTGGCTCTTCAAATGTATTTGTTGTTTCATCAAATCTTGAAACGTACATTTCAAATTGTTCTGGCCAAATATTGTAAGTGTCTTCATCTCTCTTGTGTTTGCTATTTATAACAAAGTTACCATAACTTCCAGCATTGTCTTTGCAGAATACGTCTATTTCATAGCAATTCCACTCTTCTTTCTGATAAATCATGGAGTCAGCTTCTGCCTTATGTTTTTCTTTAAAATTTTTGAATAGATTATCCTCTTCATTGATTTTTTTTGATTCTACTTTCAACATATCTTCTGAAAAATTATGCTTTACCTTCCATCTTCTATAATTTTCTGGATGAATATCAAAATATGTCATAGAATCATTTACAGTAGGCACTTCTATAGGAGGTTCCTCTGTTGCAAATATATTTAACGGAATAAATATTAATAATAGTAAAATCGAAAAAAACAATCTGTTTGAATTTTTAAAATTATTTCTCAATTATTATTCTCCTTTTCTAAGTTGAGGAATATTTTTCCTACTTAAACTTTTTATCTTACAAATAATCTGGCATTGCGATTCATCATCTTATCTCCAATTACTCCCAATGCTCCAGAATCTTCAAGATTTGTTTCAAACTTAATTTTAAAATATTGTGAATATCCTCCTAAATTTTGACTGAATAGTGCAGACTTAGGGACTGTTATTGTAAATCCTTCTGGCACCATTTTTTCACTACTTGTAGCTTTTTTAGAACCAAATGGTGTAGCATTTACTTCTTGTCCTTTTATTATAAATTTTAATTCTGTGCAATCGGCCTCATAATACTTTCCAAACATTTTCTTCGTAACTGGTTTAGTGTAAAAAGTGAAAATATAATTATTTTCATCTTGTTCTACAATTGATTTTTCCTTGTCAAAAGCACCATCTGCCATAGATAGCTTTGATTCTTCCCTATGATATACTGCAAAATCTTCAATTCCAGCTGATCTTAAGCTATAATTTGTTCCAAATATTTCTCTATCTGAATAATCTATTGTTTCTCTAATTTGATCTTCGATAGATTTCATATCTTCTTCTTTTGCCATTGCAAATGATGGCAATAACATCATCAATACAAACATAAGTAGACCTAATTTTTTTATATTTTTCATTTTTTGCTCCTTTGTAATTTGCTTTAGTTACAGTCTTACTAATTTTAATATTCCTCTACTTTTTTAATAAATTTATAAAACATTTATGTTTTATGGTTACATTCTTACATAAAAAATAATCTAAATTATTTCTGAAGCTTTATTTTTAAAATATTTTTTCTTAATCACCCCTTCTAATTTAATATTTATTTAAAAATCTTTTTCTATGATTTTTAAGTGACTTTTTTTCAAAGCTTTAAGAAAACTCTAAATAATATTAATTGTGGTCAATGTTATATAATACTTGTGCAACTTGTGCTCTAGTAAATGCTGATTTTGGTTCAAATTTTCCATCTTCCATTCCACTTACTACTCCAAGTCTTGCCATTTCTTTTACTGATTCTTTTGCCCATGTTGCAATGTTTTTTTCGTCTTTGAATCCATTTTCATTTCCTTTGGCATTTAGATTCTTTCCTGATACTTTTAGGAATTTTGTCATCATAACTGCCATTTCTTCTCTTGTCAGTTCTTTGTCTGGTGCAAATTTTCCTTCTCCTATTCCACTTACTATTCCTTCTTTATTTGCCCATGTAATATATGGACTGTAGTATGTGCTAGCTTTCACATCTTTAAAGTTTTGTGTGTTATAGTCACTTATGTTTATGTTTAACATTCTTCCTAGCACTGTTACGAATTGTCCTCTTGTTATTGATTTATTTGGCCCAAATTCTGTTTCACTAAGTCCTACAAAGTATCCTTTTTCTACTACATAGTCTATTGAATTTTTTGCCCAGTGATCTTTTGTATCATTAAAATTTTTGTTGATCGTAGACTTTTCAATATTTTTAATTTCTATTTTTTTAGTTTCTTTTTTCTTTTCATCAGTTGATTTATTTGTCTTATTTTTTTCAGTTCTTGAGTGTGTTCTTATTTTAGAATCACTTTCTTCCTTAGGCATTATCTTTTCTTCTGACGTTGGATTTACTTTTTTATCTTCGCTATTTTTAAAGTTTTCTACTGCATTATTTAATGTATTTGTTGCATTGTCTAATTGAGTTTGTTCTGTTGCTTCTTTTAATACTTTTTCTGCTTCTATTATTGCTTCTTTTAATATATTAAAAGATTCCTCTGTCTTTTTGCCTTGTTCTAATTTTTTCGCTTCTTCTATTGTGTTTGTCAAATCTTTTTTGTTTAACTCTTTCTTTGGTTTTTCGACTTCATCTTCTATTAAATCTCCTGTAGGAGTTATTTTTAACCTTGCTCCAGGAGCTGCTCCATTCATTCCGTCATTTGCAACTCTAATGAAAAAAGTATCTTTATCTATTTTTGGCAATTTTATTAATAATTGTTTATCAAATATCCCTACTTTCCCTGAATTTCCAGGCATTATATCGCTATATTTATAAATTGATAAAACATCAAGTTTTTCTCCATCTATTCTATCTTTAAAAACGCTTAATTCCATTAAATGTGCATTTAAAAATCCAGGACTCATAGTTTGTAAATTTAGCAAAATATAATTTCCATTTTCGCCATATAAAATTTTCCCATTTTCCATAAAACATCCACTTGCCATAGATTGTTCATCGTTAATTTGCTTTTTTATTTCAACTGAAATATTTTTATATGGAAGTGCATATTTTGCATTTTTAAATAGATCATCTAATTTTAAAAGATCTTGTTTTAAGTCTTCTCCTGATTGTAATTTATTCTCTAGTTCATTTTTAATTTCTAAAACTTGGTTATAGAAATCTTTTGTAAAAATTTCTTTATAAATATCACTATTTATACATTTTACTAATTCTTTTGCTAATTCTTGGTTTATTCGAAAGTCAGAATTGTTAGAATTTTTAAGCAAATCAAAATTATAGTCCATTTGATAATTTAAGATTAATGATTTCTCCAAAGATATTTTTTGCATATCTTTTTTTGCTTTTTCAAGCAAATTTCTTAAATTAATCTCAGCTTTAGAATTTCCTTTAATATTATTTTCTATTTCAGACATATTATTATTTAGATGTCCTTTAGCTTCTATTAATTGAGTATTATAATCTTTTGCCCCTATCAGATAATAGGACTCTTGATTTTTTATTGACGCTTTTTTCGTAATATTATTAAATGGAACTTGAATTAATTTTGCATTTTTAATTTCATAGATAGCTAAATTTTTATAGAAAGACTTATCAGCACTATCTTTTTCTATTTTTATCTTTACTAAAGGAAAACTATCATTATTCCAAGAATTTTTTATGTCCAAGTTTGCAGGATTTTCCTTGTCAATAAAGGATAATTTATATGCCACAAAATCTGAAAGTTTTTCATCTTTTGCTAATTTATCAAAGGTTTTAAGAATTTCAGGATCTGTTATGTTTTCTACATTTAACTCTGTTGTCTTATTAAAGCAAAATGCTTTATTGCTATCAGCCTTAAAACTTATATTGTTATTTTCATCTCTAACTTCATCAAGCTTATCATAAGATTCTTTTGAGTATGGAATTATTATTTTTTTTGTATCTGTTGACTTTGTAAAATCTTTGTTATAACCTTTGAAATTAACTTCAAGATTTCCACCAGTTTCTTTTAATCTTTCTACATTATCGTAAGAAATATATATTACAAAATATTTGTCAAACCCTATGGCCGGTTTATTTTCAGTTCTTAAATCAGCCTCTTTTGAATCTTTTGTAGGTTCTAAACCATCCACTGTATATTTTATATGTCTAATATCGTTGAGTAAAAATGAGTTTCTTTTTATTTTTATTGCAACTTCCCCTGACCCATCGTTTATTAATTTAAACTTGCCTTCTTCACTAGATGTATAAGGAGTATATAAATTTCCATCTTTTTCTACATCAAATTCAAATCTTTTTTCTATGGGTTCTTTTTGAGCAAATCCTTTTTGACTAACTATAAAATCATCAATGTTTCCAAAAGTTTTTTCACTTATATCACTATCTTTAACTCTTACAATAGCTTTTCCGGGTATTTTGTTGTCATTATAGGGACTTGCCATAAACTCTCCAAATAGATAAACCTCATCTTTTCTATCAATTGGTATATCTATTTGTGATAGCTCATATTCTCCTGAATTTTTACCTCGTTCGATAATTTTGACACTAGTTTCTAATTTTTCGCTCTTTTCTTCATAAGCATATTTAAGTGTTTTTGTTCCATAATCATATCCATTGCTTCTTTTTTCTACTGAAAAATATGTTAAACGCAAATAATTTTTTCCGTCTATTTTTACTATTTGTCCATAATCATCTAGTATATTTCTTATTTTAGGATCTGTTGGCCCGCCATCTTCCACTTCAAGTTTTACAAACTTTACTAACTCAAAATTTGATTCTTCTTTATCTTTGCTATTTTTAAATGTTTCTACTGCATTATTTAATGCATTTGTTGCATTATCTAATTGAGTTTGTTCTGTTGCTTCTTCTAATACTTTTTCAGCTACTATTATTGCTTCTTTTAATGTATTAAATGCGTCATCTGTTTTTTCCCCTCGTTCTATTTTTTTTGCTTCTTCTATTGTGCTTGTCAAGCTTTCTTTATTTAACTCTGGTTTTATTTCTTCTTTATTTTCTTTATCTATAACTATCTTGGCATTTTGTTCTCCTCCTCCAAGTCCCTTGCCTGCAATTCCATCCATTGCATCTACCCAAACTTTGCACCATAGATAGTCTGACTTTTCAAACAGATCTTTGTCTATAGTAAAAGAAAATACTCTTGGATATTCATTTTCTTTTCCATCTAACCCTGTATCCGTCCAATTTTCTATTATGCTTGTTTCTACTGCTTTACCGTCTTCTGAAGGAGCTTGATTGTTTTCATAATAGAATAAGTTAGTTAAATGTCCCCTCATGTTATATAATGTCATCCCATTAAACGTTAATTCTATTGTTACTTTATCTCCACTATATGTTAATTTTGCAGGAGATACTATTGCTCCATTAGCCATAGATAGCTTTCCTTCTTCGTATGCATGTATTATTTTAACTGGCGCATTGTACACTTTTTTATTTATAAATTGTTCTTTTTTTATACCATTGTTTATATTCTTAATATCAACATTTTCTTCAAAATTTTTAATAATACTTTGTCTATTTGATTGTAATTCTTGTACTTCAAAAGAATCTTTTGCAAATACATTAGCCTGTGATACAAGTGTTATTACTAATACAGTTGAAATAATATTTTTATATTTCTTCATTTTTACTCCTTAATTTTTATATTCACTTAAAAATCTTTTTAAGCCATTCTATTTATTTTTTCCAAAAAGTAGTTTCCTGCACCAATTAATTCTTCTTCTGTTGCCCTCCTTGATTCTAAACTTGTTTTTATCATCTTTTCCTTTACTTTTTTTGGCACTACTTTTCCTGTAATACCTTCTAATTTGTTTATTAAATCAGAATCGACAAGCCCTGGACAAATATACTCTCCTAAAGATTCTTTATTTTTTAAAAGTTCTTTTAAGTTTTTTATTACCTTTTTCCCATGCTCTGAGTCTGGCATTGCTCCAAGAGTAGCGAAAAGTCCTACTTTTTCATTTTCTACTTTTTTCAGAAATTTCATGGCTTTATTGTCTACTGTTCCTTTATCTATCCATGCTCCCAAAAGGACAAATTCATATTCTTTTGTTTCTCTTTCATCTTCGACATCATTCATGTCTTTTATTGTCATCTCATATTTATCTTTTAAAATATCATAAATTTTTTCTGCCATTCTCTTTGTATTTCCAGTTCTTGATGAATAAATTATTATTCCTTTCATTTGTCCTTCTCCTTTAATATTTCTTTAGCCTTCTGCTAATACATACTTCTTATTTTGAAAATCTAAAATTTTTAAATTTGTATCATATATTTTACTAATTTTTTCTGACGTCAAAACCTCTTCTGTTTTTCCGCAAAATTCAATTTTTCCATTCATCATTCCTACAATTGTGTCAGAATATTCTATGGATTCATTTATATCATGAAGAACCATTACTATAGTTTTGCCTAAATTTTTATTTAAATTTCTTACTAAATTCAAAATTTCTATTTGATATTTAATATCTAGATATGTTGTAGGTTCATCTAATAAAAGTATTTCACTATCTTGTGCTATTGCCATTGCAATCCACACTCTTTGAACTTGCCCTCCTGATAATGCATTTACTCTTTCTTTTCTTATATCTTTCAAACCACAAACTTCTAAAGCTCTGTCAACTTTTTCTTTGTCCTCTTTACTTGGCTTTTGCATAAATCCTATATAAGGATTCCTACCATAATAAACAAGTTCTTCTACTTTTATATCTCCAGCTATCTGATTTTTTTGTCTTACAATTGCAACTTTTTTTGCAAAATCTTTTCTATCAAAATTTTTTATATTTTTTCCATCAAGACTTATAATTCCCATTTTTGGTTTTTCTACTCTTGTCATTAATTTAAACAATGTAGATTTTCCACAACCATTTGCCCCTAGAAATGTTGTAACTTTCTTTTTTTCTATTTCTAAATTTAAATCTTTTATTACCATATTTTTTCCATAGGAGAAAAATAAATGTTTAATTTCCATAATCTTTCCCTTCTATTTTTAAAAGTATTATAAAAAATATTCCACCTACAACTGACATAACAACTGATGGTTTTATCTCATAAGGATATGCTATTACACGTCCACAAGTGTCTGACAATAAGAGTGTTATTGCTCCAAGTATCATTGAATAAGGTATTAAATTTTTATGATTTGACCCTATTATTATTCTTGATATATGTGGAACTACAAGTCCCAAGAATCCTATAACACCAACTACTGCTGTAGATACTGATGCAAGTACAACTGCTACAAGTGCCAGCATAAATCTATCTCTATTTACATTTACTCCAAGAGACTTTGCTGTTTGATCTTCTAATTGAAGTAAATTTGCAGTTCTTATTGTAAATAAAGATATTATCAAGAAAATTATTCCATAAACTGCCATTATCTTTACATCTGCCCAAGTTTTTTGTGAAACATTCCCTTCAATTATTGACTGAACATTTGTGAGATTACCTCCCATCATAGATTTTATAGCCTCGTTTATCCCTACAAGAGTCATATTTAATGCTACTCCAACAAGTATTAATTTTATTGGATTACTTCCTCCATTCCATGCAATGGAATAAATTAATAAGTACGCTACTAGTCCTCCCAAAACAGAAAAAAGTGGCGATAAGTAATATAGCGATGGAGATATTATCATTGCAATACTCGCCGATAAACTTGCGGCTGATGATATTCCTATGATCCCAGGATCGACAAGAGGATTTTGCATCACTGCCTGAAGCAAAACTCCTGATATTGATATAGCTGCACCTGCAATAATCGCTATTATTATTCTAGGAAATCTAAGATCATATATTGTCGCTACATCTGAATCATATTTTACAAATAGTCCTTTAATTAATTTTGAAAAAGTCATTTCTATTGAACCTGTTTTTGCTGAGTACAAAATTAAAATTATTAAAACTATTATTGACACTAAATATATTGAGAAGATTTTACTTTTTTTCATCTATTACCTCTCCTCCATTTGATTTTCCCTTTGTACTTTTATCATTTTTGTAAAATATTTTTTCTAAATCATCTAAAGCTTCTTTATAGTTGAACTTTGCACTCATGCCAAACTTTTTGTAGTCTAAGTCATATACTTCATTTTCTTTTACTGCTCTAAAATGCTTCCAAATATCATTTTCTGCAAAATCTTTTTTAAACATTTCCATAACCTCTTCTGGAAGTGCGTGTGCCGTTCTAAGTATTATGTCTGGGTCTTTTTTTAGCATGTCTTCTGTATTAATTGTTATGAATTGTTGATCTGTACCTGCATATACATTTTCCGCCCCTGCAAGTTCTACTAAACTTCCAACATAAGAATTCTCTGTAGCTACTACATAGGATCCAGGAAGTCCCATTAATATTAGCACTTTCGGTGCTTTTTTATCTTTATGCTTTTCTTTATATTCTTTAATAAATTTGTTATAATCATCGACTAATTCTTTTGCTTCTTTTTTTCTATTGAGTAAATCTCCTAAGTCTTTTATTGACTTATACATCCCCTCAATATTGTTCAAGTTCAAAAAACCATAATCTAATCCTGCTGCCTTATACTTAGGAAGCAAATCTGATATTAATGACACTGGAGAAAAAACATAGTCTGGATTTAACTGTTTTAGTTTCTCTACATCAGGTGTCATAGCCATTCCAACTTTAGGGACATCTTTATATCTTTCTGGCATCTTATCTATTTTTGAATCTGGTACCGCCACCAAGTCTACATTTAACTTTTCCATTATATATACTGTCGCCATTGATGTTGCTGCTATTCTAAGTTCTCCTTTATCACTTTTTTTACTTGCTCCTTGGTCGACGCAAGATGAAAATATCAATGCTGATAGAAACAGTATTAGAAGTTTTTTTATTTTATTCATAAGTATTTCTCCTCTTTTCTTCCAGTTCTTCTTCAATTTTATTTTTATAAATATAAGATAATATAGCTAAAACTAAAAATACTGCTGTTAAAATTACTAAAAGAGCTATTAATCCATAAATAAAAGATAGGGTGATTTTCCCTAATTTTGTTTTTCTTTTTTCTGTTTCTTCTTTATTTTCATCTGAATAATAAAGTTTTTTAATTATATCTGAGTCTTTAGTGAGAAGCCCATGACTATATCCAAGGTCTCCTGCTGAAAATTTAGAATTCACTACCTTTTCTTCTACTTTTTCACCTTGATTTGCTTGTAATTTTTCTCCAACTTTCACATTATTCTCTACTGGCTTCAATTCGTCTAAATTTGAAATAGAATTTTGAATTTGTTTTTTTTCTTCTTGCACTTTATCTTTTTCTGATATTTCTAATTCACTACCTCCATTAGAATAATTTGTACCTTTCATTGAAACAAAATCTGTGTTTCCTTCTACCAAGTCTGAAATTGTGTAATAAAATATTACATCACGTCCCATTGGTCCAACAAAAAAAGTTGCCCTTACTACTACATTTTTACTTGGTATTTCAAATCTATAATCTCTTGTTTCTTCTGTTTGTGCAGTAACTTCTGCTGATACAGAATAGAATCCTTTTTCCCCATAATTTTGAACTGCAAATGTTTCATTTTTTATATAATTTGCTAAATTATAACGGACTGATAAAAATATTCTTCCATCATCTGTCGTTTCTACAAGTGCTTGTGGCGACAATACATTTTCAGTCATCCCTTGACCTATCCCTGGATTATTTCCCGGATCTTCAATTGCCCCAGTTACTGGATGTGCATAATATGGTGTTGTCTTTGCAGTTTCTTCACTATAAGCAAAGGTAACATTAAATAAATTTATAAAAATAATTAAAATCAAGATGAGGCTATTTATTTTATTTTTCATTTTTCTCAAGCCCTCCTAAAAATACTATTTCTTCTCTCATGTCTTTTATTTCTTTTAAGTTTTTCTTAACAAAAACTATGGCAAAAGCATTTAATCCTATAAATATTAATACTATTAGATAAATAATCCTCTTTGATTCTTTTTCTTCTAATTCCTCAGTTTTTTCTAGTGTTTCAGAAGTCGTGTCTATATTTTTAGAATTTAAATTATTTTCTTGGCTTGCTATTTTATTTTGTGACGAATTTTCTACCAACAATGAATTTACTTGTGAATTTTGCTTCTTCTCAGGAATTTTAGTATCTTGTGTTGCAGTAGTCTTTTTTACTTGAGGTTTTCTTACAGATGCCATAAAAGTTTTTCCTCTTTCATCTGCAGTGTTTTTTATTTCTGAAATCTGATTACTGTTTTCTAGATTATTTGATAAAGCTATGTTTTCTCCAGAACTTTTTACTACAATATAAACACCTGAATTTTTTGTCTTTGTTTCTATATAATCGTCTGTTATTTTAAAATCTAATTTTTCTCTATTTCCATCATGTATATAGTAAAGATTTAAATTATCTTCTTTTTTAAATTTTAGAAGCGGAAGTTTTAAATCAAATTCTTTATTTGCATATATCTTTTTTCTTTTTGACTGTATATTTTCTTCCTTTTCTCTTATTTCATCAAGAGGGCCTAAAAATTCAATATTAAATATATTTATTTGATCTAATTTATCAAATTCTTTGGAATATTGTTCTGCTTCCTTGCCAGATAATCTATTTCCATAAAAAGAAAATTCCTCCGAAAAAGTTTCGGGACCATATTTTACTATTAAATTTTTATTTTGCACTTCACCCGAATTTTTCGAATTAAATTCAGGTTTTTTTGCTCCTTCTTTAAATTTCTTTATTAAAATAGAATCATTTCCTGATATCTTTTTTATTTTTTCAAAATCAAGATTTATTCTTGCTCTAATTGGTTCATCTCCCATTGGCTCAACTTTTGGATCTACATAAACCTTTGTCATTTTATCCATATTTAATAAAGAAGTTTTAAAAACCTCTGGTCTCTTGTCTTGTTCCTTTGGAACTTCCAATTCATAACATCCTGGTTCTGCTTTATAATAATTTCCATCTTCCTTTTGGAAATATATATTAATTAGAGAAGCTGTTATAGACATATATTCCATCTTGTCTGATCCTATGTATAAATTGGCCTCTTTGTCTTTTACTTCTATCTCTGCAATTTGTCTTAGTGCCTTATTCCCCATACTTGGTTTTTCTTCAACTGCGTGCCACAGTCTTATTGGAATTTCATAATAACCGTCTTCTAAATCAATTTCTTTTTTTACAGGATTATTTTCATCCTCTGCAAAAACCGTACTAAATAGCGAAATTAAAACAATTATAAATACGTATATTTTTCTATTTCTTATCATAACTACCTCTTTTAATAATTAACATTATTCGTAATAATGATATAACTTATCAATTGGATAGCCTATACAATTATTTAAAATATTTTATTAACTCAAGTTAACAATTTTTTTATTATTTTACTGTAATTGATTTCAATAAAATAAACCCCAGCATTTTGCTAAGGTTTGAAAATATTTTATTTATTTCCTACAAAATAATTTTAACTTTTTAAATTAAACAAAGGTTAACGAGAAACAAAAAATTTGCTTTTTTTTCATGAACTTTCATACCTATTTGAGACTTTATAGTAAAAATTAAAGAAGATTCTAATATTACACCATCGGATGTTGACCAGTAATCTATTATGCTTAATGGGATTTTAAAAACTCTATCTTTAGAATTTATTTCAAACTCTTCACCGTCATGAAAATAAAAAAGTTTTGTCGCTATTCCCTTTCTATAATATCCGTCATTAACTTTTTTTATAGGTTTTGCATAAATTTCTATATATGACTCTTCTTCTATAACTATACTTGCGTTATTCTCAAATCCAAATAAAGCCATGGAATCTTGCATAAAAGACTGTTCTCCAATTTCATCAATTTTTTTTATATTAAAATTTATTTCATAGACTCCATTTCCAAGTAAGGAAGAAATATCTTTAATTTTTTTCCTCTCCTTTATAGTTTTTGATAGGCTTAAAAGTTTATATTTTTTATCAATTGCTTCTTTAAAATTTTCAAATCTTTTTGACAATATTTCAATACTTAAATCTTCTGCTACTTTAGAGTCTAGATCTAAAAATTTTTCAACTATAAATAAATTTTTTTGAAGATTTTCATTGTAATAATCGGCAAGATCTTTACCTATTTTAGTTAATTCATATTCTTTATTTTCTTTGTATAAAACACCTATAATAATCATTCTATCTAATATTTTTTTAGAGTTCACACGAGAGCAATTAAAAAAAATGCTGGCCTCAGTTATAGTCTTAGACCCTTTATAATTTCTTATAAAAAGAAGATAATCTATTTGTATCTTTGTTATATTTAAATCTATCATTATATCTATGACTCCATTTCTCTTTTAACTTCAACTATTTTATTACAAATTCTAAGAGAACTATCTCTGTGAGATGAAATTATTATAGTCTTATCCCCTCTTTCATTATAAAGTGATTTTAAAATTATTCCTTCATTTAATGCATCTATGTTAGCTGTAGGTTCATCTAATAAATAAAGATTTGATTCTCTTAAAAAGATTCTGGCAAGCGAAAGTCTCTGTGCTTGTCCCGTTGAAATTTCATTATTTTCTTTTACAATCTCTGTATCAAATCCATTTTCTAAAGTCATAATAAAATCATAAATATTTGCTTTCTTACAAGCCTTTATCAACTCTTCTTCAGTAACATCTTTTTTTGCTATTTTTAAATTATCCCTTATACTTCCTTTAAACAAATAAGTTTCTTGGCTTAAATAAGAAATATTTTCTCTTAAATTTTTAGTCTTTATATCTTTTACATCTATTTCATTAAAATTAATTTTACCCTCATCTACATCAAAAAACCTCATAATTAATTTTATTAATGTGGATTTTCCACAGCCACTTTTTCCTTTTAAACCTATTATTTGATTTAACTCTACTTTTAAATCAAAATCTTCAATTAATTTTGTGTCATCATAAGAAAATTTTATATTTTCCAAAGAAAGGTTGTCATAAATTATATTTTCGCCTTCCACATTTTCCTTTGTAATTGGCTCTTCTTCTAACAAATCTATAACTCTTTTTCCAGAAGCAAAAGTTAAAACTAAATTATTTGCAAGAGAAGAAAGTGCACTTGTCGGTCCAAAAGATGATATAAATAAAACTGTTGAAAATAAAATACCAAGAATATCTATATTAGAATTTCTATAAAGATATGCTCCTGTTAATATAAATATAAAATCTCCAAATATTATAAAGAAAGAGGACAATGCAAAATTATTCGATGATTTTTCTGATAATTTTTTCGTACACTTATTTAATAGAAAGGACGCTTCTTCTATCTCTTTATATCTATTATCAAAATAGGAAAAGTTAATTATTTCTTTTATTCCCTTAAATGTTTCTAGTATTAAGGAATTCAATGAAGAATATGCTTTTCTCTGTTTCATTCCTATTTTTCCAGCTGACTTTTCTGTAAATATTGGAATGTAAATTGCCAAAATCAAGTGGAAAACTAAAAGTATTAAGCTATATATGGGACTAAATCTCCAGAGCAATATAAATAAAAACAATGTGTGAATTAAAGCTATGCAAACTGGAGAAATAGTATGCGCATAAAATACCTCAAGTAATTCTATATCTGAAGTAATTATTGAAATTAATTCACCCTTATTCTTGCAATCCATTTTTGCAGGTCCTAATTTTCTTAATTTTTTAAAAACTTTATCTCTAATTTCAGCTAAAATTTTAAAAGCGATATAGTGATTTAAAAGCTGTTCAAAATATCTAAACAAAACTCTAAAAATTGCAAGAGAAAAGAGAATATAGACAACTGATTTTAAATTTAACTTTATATTTAAAATTATTTTACAAAGATAATATATTCCAAGAGAAGGCAACAAAGTGGCAAAAATATGTCCAACTGCTCCAAATAATATAGCAAAGATCATTTGAAACTTTAAATTCCTTACAAGTTTAAGCAATTTTTTTATAAGGTTCTTATACTCAATTATTACACTCATTTAAACCCCACATTTCTAAATCTTTTTGATGGTTATAAATTTTTGAAAATTTTTCTTTTTTAAGAATGCTTTCAAAAGTTCCTTCTTCTGCTACATTTTTATTTTCTATATAGTATATATAATCTGCATTTACAACTGTGTTTAACCTATGCGTTATAATTATAATTGTCATTTTTTCTTTTAATTCTTGAATTAGTCCTAAAATTAATTCTTCTGACTCCTTGTCAATATTTGATATAGACTCATCAAGTATTAAAATCTTAGGTTTTCTCAATATAACTCTTGCTATTTGAAGTCTTTGTTTTTGGCCTCCAGATAAATTATTTCCAGAACTTTCTACTTTCGAATCAAGACCGTCTTTATTTGCAAAATAATTGTATAATCCAACTTTTTTAAGTGCATCAATTAACATTTCGTCATTTGCATTTTTATTTGCACACTTCAAATTATATTTTAGACTTTCATTAAAAAAATAAGGTGTATTGTCCACTAACATTATATTTTCATTTAGAGAGTCTTTAGAAACTTCAATTAATTTATTGTAATAGATTTTTCCATTATAATCTTTTAAAAATCCAGCAATCAATTTTGCTATCGTTGATTTTCCGCAACCACTTTTGCCAACAATTGCCGTTATATTTCCATACTTAAATTCCATATTTAGATTTATTAATATTTCTTTATCACCATAAGAAAAATTAAGATCTTTAATATTAATATCAATATTCTCATCTTCTATAATCTTTTTAAAATCTTTAGAATCTTTTATTTCCAATATATCAAATAAAGAATTAGCTGAAGATATTCCATTCATTGCAACATGAAATAAGGAACCTAATTTCCTAAGCGGTAAGAAAAATTCCTGACTCAAAAGAACAAAAGAAAAAGCTGAAAATATATTTAAATCTCCCTTTGAAAAATAAAATATAGATAACGTTATTCCCAAAGCTGATCCTAGATAAGAGATTAAGTCTAAAACTGTAATATTATTTAACTGAACTGATAATAACTTCATAGTTTTAACTCTAAAATCTTCTGCCTTTTCATTTAACAATTTATTGTATTCTTCATCTGCACTAAATACCTCTAGAGTCGTAATTCCATACAAAAAATCGATAAATACATCAGATAAATTTGTATAAGATTTCCAATAGGTTTTTACAACTTTTTTAGCAATTTTTTGAACAAGTATTATTGCAATAGGTATTAGAGGAATTAACAAAAGCATAATTAAAGCTATTTTAAAATTTAAATACGATAGTATTAAAAACAATATCAATGGAGCAATTAATGCAAATAAAAGTTGAGGTAAAAGTTCTGAATAAAATAAATTTAGCTGCTCTATTCCTTCTACTCCCAAATTTATAACCTCAGATATTGTAACCTTACTTGAATATTCCATTTTAAAAGAAAATACTTTCTTTAAGAGTTTCTCTCTCAAATTATTTTTAACTCTATAAGAAACCTTATAAGAAATCTTGGAATAATACTTTGTTAAAATAATATTAATTGCCATTATAAAAAACATTGCCATTACAAACTTTGAAATTTCAAGATTTATTTTATATAAATTTTCCAAAAATTTCCCAATTATAAATATCATGGCAATTTGTGTTAAAAGTTGAAATATCTTGATAACTAAAAGCTTTAAAATTAAAACTTTTTCATCTTTTATTTCATTAAATAATTTTCTGTTAAACATATTTACTCCTCTATTGTCTTTATTTTGAAAATAAAGTATAAATAATGAAAAACAAGTACACAGATTAAACAAATTCTAGCATGTAAATTATTTACTATGTAAAAAGAAATGCTTATAAGGATTGTAACTATCGAAAGAATTTTAACTTTTTTACTCTTTGTAATCCCTCTTTTGCTTTTTATAGGCTCTATATTCTCTTTATATAATTTTGTAGATATAAAATAATTATTGAATTTTTCAGATCCCTTTGCAAAACAATATGATGCAACAAGTAAAAATGGAGTTGTAGGCAATAATGGCAAATAAATACCAACTATCCCTAATCCCAAAAAAATAAATCCAAATATCAAAAATAATATTTTCATTAAAACCTCCTTGATTTTTGAATGTACTAATTTTTTCAAATTAGATACTATCAAAAATATTTCCGTAAGTAAAGTTAAATGATATCAAATATCATTTTTTTGAATTTATTTTTTATTCAAAATATACTTTCAATTATTGTTTTTACAAGAAGTACAGATGCGTTAACTGAGGTTAATTTTTTTAATAGAAACAAAAAAATAGTATGCTAGGATTTAATTTCCTAACATACTAACTAACTTTAAATATTAAATTTTTTCAATTTTTATCTTTATATCATGACCATTTAAATTTTCAACTTCTGCATCATTTTCTTCATTTTTAATTTCAAGAGCAAGAGTTTCTGATTTTATAAATTCTTCATCTGTTGCGATTGCCCTTTCTACTTCTTCATCTGATTTGTAAACTATTTTTATATTGTCCAATATATCTAGGTCTTTTTTCTTTCTAAGTTGTTGAATCTTTGACACAAATTCTCTCACATAGCCTTCTTCCAAAAGTTCTTCTGTAAGTTCTGTATCTAAGATTACAAAAAGATTATTTTCCATTATAACATCGAAGCCCTCTTTTGCACTAATTTTTACTTCAACATAATCTTTTTTTATTTCTGTTTTTTCTCCATCAATTTCGAGATTTACATCTCCCTCATTTAACCTTGCAAGAAAATCTTTTGCATCTATTTTGCTCAATACTTTTCCAAAACTTTTGACTTTTGATCCCAAAATTTTACCACAAACTTTGAAATTTGGTTTTAATTCAAATTCCATATATTCAGAAAGATTTTCTTCAAACTGTACTTCTTTTACATTTAATTCCTCTTTAATAAGCTCTGTCAAATCTCCAATTATTTCTTGGTATTTTCCATCGATTATAACTTTTGAAAGTGGCTGTCTAACTTTAATCTTAGCTTCTTCTCTTGACGCTCTTCCCAAGGTTACAAGATCTCTTACAAGGTCCATTTTTTCTTCAATTTTATCATTAATCATATTTTCATCGTAATTTGGATAATCTACTAAGTGCACTGATTCTTCATCAGATAGTGACTTAAATAGTTCTTCTGAAATAAATGGAACAATTGGTGCAATTAATTTTGTTACGCCAAGCAACACTTCATAAGTTGTTTTATAGACTGTAATCTTTGTATTATCTTTATCCGTTTTCCAAAATCTTCTTCTATTTCTTCTAATATACCAATTTGAAACATCTTCTATTACAAATTCTTGAATTTCTCTTACAACTTTTGTAAGTTCAAATTCATCCATGTCTTGTCTGACATTTTTTACAAGTCTATTGTATTTAGAAAGAAGCCATTTATCTATTTCTTCTAAATCATCATAACTAACTTTAGTTTCTCTTGGATCTATATTATCTGTATTTGCATAAAGACTAAAGAAATTGTAAGTGTTTCTTAGTGATCTAAAAAATTTTGATTCAATTTCACGAAGTCCATCTTCATCAAACTTTGTAGGAGTCCATGGTGGTGACACATAAAGTAAATACCATCTCACAACATCGGCCCCATATTTGTCAAATAGTTCAAATGGAGCGACAGTGTTTCCTCTTGACTTTGACATTTTCTTTCCATCTTTATCAAGGATTAAATCATTTACGAGTACATTTTTATACGGACTTTTGCCAGTCATATAAGTTGAAATTGCAATAAGTGAGTAAAACCATCCTCTAGTTTGATCAATCCCTTCAGAAATAAAATCTGCTGGGAATAATTCATTAAAATTATCTTTATTTTCAAATGGATAATGCCATTGTGCAAAAGGCATTGATCCAGAATCAAACCAAACATCGACTACATCAGGCTCTCTAGTCATTTCGCCACCACATTTTGGGCATCTAAGCTTAATGTCATCTACATATGGTCTATGGAGTTCAACATCTTCTGGCACATCTGTCGTTGCCTTTTCTCTTAAATCAGCAATTGAACCTACTGATTCAATATGACCACATTCACATCTATAAAGTGGAAGTGGTGTTCCCCAATATCTAGATCTAGAAATTGCCCAGTCATTTAAATTTTCAAGCCAATTCCCAAATCTCTTTTCTCCAACAAAATCTGGGAACCAATTTACGCCATTATTATTTTCAATTAATTTATCCTTAAATTTTGTAACCTCAATATACCATGATGGATGAGCATAATAAATTAGCGGAGTGTGACATCTCCAGCAGTGAGGATAATTGTGTGAAACTTTTTGCTTTGAAAATAATAAATCATTGTCTATTAAATAATGAAGCACATCATGATCAGCATCAATTACAAATTGATCTTTCCAAGGTGTGTCTGTAAATTTCCCCTCTTCATCAACTGGTTTTAACATTGGAAGATCATAACCTCTTGCAGTTTGATAGTCATCTTCACCAAATGCAGGTGCAATATGAACAATCCCTGTACCATCTTCAGTTGTAACATAGTCAGCACAGATTACATAAAAGGCCTTTTTATCTGGATTTAAAAATGTCAAAAGTTGTTCATATTCTAAATACTCTAAATCTTTTCCAAGAAAGGTTTCAACAACTTCATAATCTTCATCTTTTAAAACTTGTTTTGTTAATGATTTCGCAAGATAATAATAATTTCCGTCTGAATATTTTACTTTTACATATTCTACCTTTGGATTTACTGCAAGGGCAACATTTGATGGAAGTGTCCAAGGCGTAGTTGTCCAAGCCAAGAAATATTCATTCTCCTTGTCCTTTAGTTTAAATTTACAAGTTGCAGTAGTTGTCTTTATTTCTTCATAACCTTGTGCAACTTCGTGAGATGCAAGACCAGTTCCACATCTTGGGCAATAAGGTACAATTTTGTGACCTTCATAAATCAATCCGTCTTTGTACATTTTATCTAAAATATCCCAAACTGATTCAATATAATTATTTTCAAGTGTAATGTATGGATGATCTAAATCAATTAAATATCCCATTCTTCTTGTAAGAGTTCTCCACTCTTTTTCATATTCAAATACAGACTCTTTACATTTTTTATTAAAATCTTCTACACCATAAGATTCAATATCTTGCTTGTTGTGAAGTCCAAGTTTTTTTTCAACTTCAATTTCAACTGGAAGACCATGTGTATCCCACCCTGCTTTTCTATTTACTTTATAGCCAAGCATTGTATGATACCTACAAGTCAAATCCTTTAATGTTCTTGCCATTACATGGTGAATGCCTGGTTTTCCATTTGCAGTTGGAGGTCCTTCATAAAAAATATAATTTTCTCCATCTTTTCTCGTTTCAACGGATTTGTGGAGAAGATCAATTTCATCCCAAAATTGAGAGATCTTTTCTTCTCTTACGCTAACCTTATCCCTTGATAATTCTTTAAATTTCTCCATTTAAAACTCCTCATTCTCCCTAATTTATTTATAAAAAAATCCCCTCTCAAAAAAGAGAAGGGACGAACTAACCGCGGTACCACCCTAATTATAGGTAACTATCACTTAAAATTTTAACGCATAAACGCAAAGGCTTTTGACCTTTGAGCTCCGAGGTGATCTGTAAATCATAAAAACACAGTTTCACACCAACCAACTGCTCTCTTAGTTTTTTTTAATTTACCGTCCTCATCAAAGCTTATATAAAATTGTCTATCGTTTGATTTTTAAACATCTTTATTATATCAGATTGCATTAATGCCAAAGATTTATGAAATTTACAATGCCTAAAGTCTTCAGAATTTTTATTGCAATATCCATCACTCTGTAAACACCTATTAATTTCAATAGGTCCATCGACTGCTGTAAGTATATCATACAAAGTAATTTCTTCTTTTGGTTTTTTTAAAAAATATCCACCCTTTGAGCCTCTTTTTGCATCAGTTATTTCTGCTAAATTTAATTTCCTAAGTATTCTTAATGTAAATCTCTTTGTGACACCTTCCATTTCTGCAATTTCAGGTGCACCTATTACTTGTCCTTCATGTTTAGCAAGATAGCCTACAATTCTAAAGGCATAATCTGTTTCCTGTGTTATTCTCATATCATCACCTATTTTGTATATTATACCATCTTTATTTACTTTTTGAAATAATCATCTTGTTTTTTTCTAATTTTTACAATTTCCGAATCTTGATTTAAATATAAATCATCATATGTCAAAATACTTCCTTTAGAAATATCTTTTTGTGCATAAGCTCCATCAGTAATAATTCCAATTGGAACGTGATTTCCACAAACTTTCTCCTCTACTTTTTCAAGTGTTCCAAAAATCATCTCTCCTCCAATAGAATCGAATTTTTCACCTTTTTTTATATCTCTTTTTGCAACAGCAACAGTTTCTGCACAAGGTTCTCCAACTGGTGCAATTGAAGAATCTCTAAGTACCACAGCCTTTATTATTGAAATCATAGTTTCAATACTTGTCAAATGATAAGGTCTGTAAATTGCATAATTTGGTCCCTCACCCATGGATAGATATTTCATTTCGGAATCAATTATATCAGATTTAGATTTAACTATTGCAAAAACTCCTGGTGCAATTCCTGTGGCAAAATCTACGACTCCATAAGAATTTAAAATACCGCCATCTTTTTTTAATTTAAAATCATCTGCAATTTTCTTTGGAACTGTATCTACAAAGTGACAACCTCTAACATCTGGCACAAACCCAATTGCGTTACAAACAGAGTTAAGTTCAATCATAGTATTTGTACCATCCACAAAAGAAGTGAGCATTCTAGGATTAATTCCTCTTTTTATTGCTTCTTCTTTTAAATCTTCTGGCTTTGCATAATTATCTAGTTTATTATTTTTCCCTTTCCCAAGAACTAAAACTTCAAAACCACAATTTTTTGCAAATTCATAAATTTCAACAATTGCTCCTGGTTCATCTCCCTTAGTTCCAGAATAAACAACTCCCTTTTTATCCGCAAGAACTTTTAGATAAGGCCCAACTGTCGCATCCATTTCAACATTTAAACTTACTATATCAACATTATTTTCTATTGCAAGTAGAGATAATTTTGTTCCTGTTTCTGTATCTCCTGTACAATCAACTAAACAATCCACAAGAGTTGCTGCAATTTTATTATTTGTAGTTGCAATATATTTTTTATCTTTTAAAAGTTTCTTTGCTTTTTCTAAATCGTCAGTGAATGCAAAATCTTTATCATTAATATTTGACGAATTAATAGCTTTTTTTAAAGTTTCTTTATTTCTTGAAGAAAAGACTATGGGATAAAAATTCTCATTTTGGCTTAAAAGCGTAAAGAGCGAGGCACCCATAATACCAGAGCCCACAATTCCAACAGAAATATTACCATATTCCCTTAATTTATTCTGTAAATAAAACATTATTCCTCCAATATTTATGTCACAATTTATAATTTATAAATTTTATTTGCAAAACTATTTTAATCTCAACTTATCTATATTGCAAATTATTTTTGTTAGAAAGTATTTTTCCAAGTCTATACCCACAAGCTATGGCAAAGTGAAGATTGTATCCTCCACAATCGCCATCAATATCTAAGGCTTCTCCAATAACATATAAACCATTAATTTTTTTAACTGAATAATCAAAACTATTTATTTGAGATAATTCCACTCCACCTCTTGTAACCTGTGAATTTTTAAATCCATTTGTTCCAGTAACTTTAAATCTTGATTTTAATAACAAATCCACAATTTTTTCAAACTCTAAAATAGAAATCATATTCATAGCAATCTTTTTATCTAAGTCCAGTGAATCAATTATATAGTGAACAAATTTTTTATCCACTATTCCAATCAAAAACTCTTCCAAAGAAAAATCCGGGAACATATAGTATCTAGAATATAGCATCTCTTTAGTATTTTCATCTACATTGTTAATTATTGGAACTTCAATAAAATTATTTTCAGTAACATTCACAGACAAATCTAAAATAGGCGGACCACTTATTCCATAATTAGTAAAAAGAATTTCTCCACTTCTTTCGTCAATCTTTTTATCTTCTTTATAAAACTTTACATTTCCAATAACCTTAGTTCCACTCAAATGTTTTAAGTATTTTGAATCTAGTTTTATTTGTGTGAGAGCTGGTTTTAAATCTGTAATTTTAACACCAAGATTTTCTAAAATTTTAAAGCTCTTTCCATCGGAACCACTAGAAGGCATTGACTTTGCCCCTGCTGAGAAAATTACTATATCTGCTTTTATGCTTTCTTTATTTGTTAGAACTGTAAAGGTATTTTTATTTTTTTCAACCAATTTTACTTCTGTATTAGTTCTTATATCAATTTCTTTTTTGGAAAGCCAATACATTAATACGGATAAAACTGTATTTGCCTTTAATGTCTTCGGATAAACTCTCTTCCCATCTGTTGTAGATTCAAGCCCTAAAACTTTAAAATAATTAATTAAATCTTCGTTTGAAAAATCTTTCAAAGTATCCTTTACAAAATTAGTATTATTATAATTTTTTCGAGACAACTCTAAATTTGTGTAATTACATCTACCATTACCTGTTGCTAACAATTTTTTCCCTATTCTATCATTTTTTTCAATTAAAATTACATTATTAAATTTATTTTTTGCATTTATAGCAGTAACCATTCCCGCTGGTCCTGCTCCTATTATAACTATATCCATAATATCACTATTAAATTATAGCCTAACTTAATATAAATTTACAAGATTTTAAGAAAACTATGGTATAATATCATGGAATTTGGAGGAATCATGAAAAATAAAACTTATATAACAGGACATAAAAATCCTGATACTGATAGTATTTGTTCTGCCATAGCCCTCGCAGAACTTAAAAATAAAATGGGTGAAGATTCAGAAGCTATAAGGCTTGGGAATTTAAATAGAGAAACAGAATTTGTCTTAAATTACTTCAAAGTAAATAAACCAAGACTTAAAACTTCTATAAAACCTCAAATAAGAGATATTGACTACGATGCAGCTTATTGTGTTAATCCAAACCTTTCTATGGCTTCTGCTATGGATTTAATTCAAAAAAATAATATCAATTCCCTTCCCGTTGTTGATGACGATGACAATCTAATTGGAATTGTCAGCTTATCTAATATTGCCTCATCTTATATGGAAATATGGGACGACTCTATTATTGGAAGAAGCAATACAAGTTTTGAAAATATCTTAGATGTTTTAAGGGGAAAGATTTTATATTTACCAGAAGTTCCTAGAAAATTTTCTGGTAAAATGGCAGTAAAGGCAATAAAAAATCAAGATTTAATTAAAGAAGGAGATATTGTAATTGTTGGCGACGATGTAAATGATCAAGAATCTGTCATAAAAAAGAAAGTTTCTCTTTTAATTTTAACTATTTCTAGTAAACTAGATGATAATTTAATAGAACTTGCAAAAGAAAATAATGTAGCGGTAATTTCTACTGGACTTTCAACTTTTATGGTTGCGAGGATTTTGCCTCAGGCTGTTCCCATTGGATATGTAATGACAAAAGATAATCTTGTTGTATTTCACAAAGATGATTTAATTGACGATGTTAGAGAAATAATGGCACAATCAAGATTTAGATCGTATCCAGTATTAGACAATAAAAATAAGGTTATTGGAAATATTTCAAGATATCATTTAATTTCAAACTTGAAGAAAAAAATAACTTTAGTAGATCACAACGAAAAAAATCAATCTATCGAAGACCTGGATTCTGCAGAAATTGTGCAAATTGTTGATCACCACAGAGTCGCCAACATTTCTACTACTTCTCCAATTTATTTTAGAAATGAACCTGTGGGCTCAACAGCCACTATTATTTCAAAAATGTTTTTTGAAAATGGAATCAAACCTTCAAGACAAATTGCAGGTTTACTTTGTGCAGCAATTATATCTGACACGCTTTTGTTTAGATCTCCAACTTCAACTGAAACTGACAAGTATGTATTAAATAAAATGAAAAAAATTGCAGCTATTGATGTAGATAGTTTTGCAATGGAAATGTTTAAAGCTGGAACAAGCTTGGAGGGGCAAAAGCCTGAAGAACTTTTAAAAAGCGATGTTAAAAACTTTTTTATCGAAGGCGTTAATGTAAGAGTTTGCCAAATATTTACTATGGATTTAGAAAGCACATCCACTGTGGAAAAAGATTTAAAAGATACTATGGAAAATTTCTTAGAAAATTCTGATACTGAAACTTTTGTGCTTATGATTACAGACATTTTTAAAGAAGTTTCAGAAGTTATTATAGTTGGAAATTTTAAAGATGCAATTGCAAAAAAATTTGAAAGTGAAATTTATAATGATAAATTTATATCAGAAGGGCTTTTATCAAGGAAAAAACAACTTATCCCTAAAATTAGTTCAGCTATTTCAGAAGAGTTATCTTAACTTTAAAATTAAAAGGAACTATCATTTTTTATTTGATAAGCTCCTTTTAATTTTAAAAATTTTTAATTATCTCTACTGCAGTCACAATTGTGAGTATGATTATGATGCTCTTGATTATTTTCTCCTTCACTCTCATCCATATACACATTTAAATCTTTTATTCCATAAATACTTTCAAGTTCTTCAGAAAATTTCACAACAGATTTTGCATCAAAACCATAAATATAAACTTCGCTCCCATAGTTTAATATCTCTAATTTTAAAATTCCATCATCGTATAAATTTATTCCCATAAAATTTAGTGCAGAATCACCAATTAAATTATCTAAAATCACTTTTTTAAATTCATCATCTACTATTCCTTGAAAAATAAGCTCATACCCATTTTCATTGGTATAAACTGCAAATTCTTCAACTATTTTCTTTGAATTTATATCTTCTTTTAAACTTTTTATTTGGTAAGAATCACATCTATTTAAAAAGATTTTTAGAATATCATAAATTGGTTTTAAATCAACATCTTCATCTATAAAAACATCTTTTTCAAAATTTATATAATACAACTCATCACCTCTAATTATTTTGTCAAAAAATAAAAATCAATATAGGAATTTTCCAAATTTTCTTCATCAGCAAAATAAATATTTGTAAAAATTATTTTATAACTATCTTCTACTATTGATAAATCCTCAGGACTAATGGACTCCTTAGTTTTTCTAAGTGTCTTAACTTTTTCCTTAAGTTCAGATAAATTAATTGAAAGTTCTAAATTATATTCTTCATCTTCTTTTTTATAAATTTTAATCTTATTTTTTGTCTTTTCAAATTTATAATTTCCAGATGTAACAATATCATCTAAAGAATAAACATAAATTAAATTGCTATAACCACTTATATTTACATCAAAGTTAAGATCATTTCCATTTGATATACTATCGCTATAACTATAACCTATATAAGTATTGTCATCAATTCTATTGCTAAATCCAAATAATTTAGTAAAACTATCTTCATTTAATTTAAAGTCTTTTGGCACGTAGCTTAATTTATCCACTCTGTCTTTTTTCACCATATAATTTACTATGTCAATTATCTGATTTTTGTCATCGACTTTAATATTTAAATTTGGCTTTATCTCTTCTCCCACTATCATATTATTTTTATTTAAAAGTTTTTCAAACCTAGAACTTTGTGATTTTATACTTAATTTCGTAGCTGGTGCAGGTCCAACTCCTGATAATAAAATAATAATCGACAAAAAAATTGGAACACTTATATTTGAATTATTTCTATAAAAGATAAAATAAATTAAAGAAATAATAACCCAAACTCCAGCAGCCATTACAAGAAATCTATTTTCTGTCAATCCATATTCTTTTATCCTCAAAAATATCGCAAAAAACATCATTCCCAAAAGTGGAAATAAAGTTATTGGAAAAATTCTTTTAAACTTATTTATAAATTCAATAGAATTTATTCTCGATAAAAAGAATAAATATAATACAGAAAATATAGAAAACCATAATACTAAATTTACAATTAAATTGTTAGGTATTTGCCATAATACTAATATCTTTATAAAATAAGCAAGAAGTATTGCAGTATAAATGATTACAATAGGCGTTATAATGTAGACAAGTAAAATCTTGAAAGCCTTTGGATATTTATAATCTATAAAAGAATCTCTTGCTTTAGGAAAGTCAGAAAAAAAAGTAACTACATTAAATAAAACAAAAGAAAAAATTGCAATTCTAATATAAATACTAGATCCAAAGTCAATTTTAAATAAACTACTTAGTGCAAATATTATTCCACTTAATCCAACAAATACAATAAAACTATATATAATTGAAATTATAAATGCTCTAAAAATTTTTGCAACATATACTACATAGTCCTTATGATAATTAAATTTGCCAATAAAAGAAGAGCCTACAACTAAAAAAGCTAATAAAGTAAAAAATATAAATTTATCATCATAGAACTTTAATGCTCCAGTTTTTTCATAAACAACTTCGTAAATTCCATATAAAATTGGCAAAGTTATTATATAAGATAATACTTTTATTAAATTATTACTTTTCAAATTTTTTAGATCATAATAATTATTAAGCCCTTCGTTAAAAAGACTAATAAAAGAAAAAAGAAATATTCCAAATGCAAAGACAATACCGTAACTTAAAATCTTTATATTTGTCGCTTCTGCCTTTTCAAAAGTCCAAAAAATTAAAAAAAATGTGGCAAGTATTGCACTTATAATTGTTAAAGGAAATCTTCTAAAGGTATTTTTTATACTGTTAAAATTAATTAAACTGTAATTAAAAATTCTCATAAATCCTCCTCATCTTAATAATATAATAAATGCCACATTTTTTAAAGTAACTCATTTAAATCTTTATCTTTGTTTCCACTTTGACATATTTTTTTACTTTTTATAAACAACTTTTCCATCTGATATTGTGTACAAAATTTCTCCTCTTAAAACTTTGTCTTTAAATGGTGAATTTGAAGATTTGGATTTAAACTTATTTATCTTATACTCACTTTCTAAATCAATTATCGCAATATCACAATTTTTACCCAAAGCAATTTCTCCTCCATCTAATCCGTAAATTTTTGCAGGATTTGTACTCATTAATTCAATTAATTTCATAAGACTTATATTTTCTTTTAAAACTAAATTTTCATAACAAATCGAAAAAGATGTTTCAAGCCCAATGATGCCTGATGGTGCTTTTGTGATAGGTAGTAATTTTTCTTCAACACTGTGAGGAGCGTGATCAGTTGCAATTATTTCTATTGTTCCTTCTTTTATTCCTTCTATAATTCTAAGTCTATCATTTTCACTTCTAAGAGGAGGATTCATCTTTGCAAGAGCCTTATATTCTAACAAAGCTTTATCATTTAATGATAAGTGATGAGGCGTAACTTCTGCAAAAACATTTGCTCCCATTTTTTTTGCAAGCTTCACAAGTTCTACTCCCACACCAGTTGAAATGTGTTGAATTGAAATTTTTGCTCCAGAATAAATTGCCATTGCAATATCTCTTGCTATAAAAGAAGTTTCTGCAACACTTGGAGAACCATAGATATTTAATTTTTCTGAAATTTCGGAATGATTTATACCATTTTCAGAAATTAAATTTGGGTCTTCTTCGTGAAAAGAAATTATTGCATCAAGTTTTTTTGCTCTTTCCATTGCTTCTAAAATTAATTTTGAATTTCTATTTGGAATTCCATCATCAGTAAAAGCAACAGCTCCAGCTTTATAATTTTTTTCCATATCTACTATTTCTAAATCTCCAAAATTTTTTGTAAGAGCTGAAACAGTAAAAACTTTAAGTGGAAGATCTTTTGCTCTTTTATAATGATCATCTATCTTTTCTTTGGAATCAATTTTTGGAATTGTATTTGCCATTTGAACAACTGTGGTAAATCCTCCTGCAACAGCTGCCTTTGAACCAGTCTTTAAATTTTCTTTATATGTAGCTCCTGGATCTCTAAAATGAACATGAACATCAACTAATCCTGGAACTACAACTTTACCTGTTGCATCTATAACCTTTTCATCTGAATCTTTATCTACAAAAATATCTTTTTCTATTGCAACAATTTTTTCTTTTGCAACTTTTATATCCAAAATATCGTCTGTCTTTGAGATAGGATCTATGACTCTTCCATTTTTTATAATCATAATTACTCCTTAGAATTTTAAAAAAGACGAGGAATATCCCCGTCTTTAAATTTTATAAAATTATTCTTCTTCTAGTTCTTCTTCGTCTTCATCGAAAATTTCTAAATCATCAAAATCAAAATCATCATCATAAAGATCAAATTCAACATCATCATTGTCATAAACATAATCTTCTAAATCTGAAAGATCTTCTTCAATAATATCGACATAATCCTCAATTTCTTCACGTGATTCTCTCATTTCATCAATGACATCACTTAAAATATCAACAAGTTCTGATATAATTTTCCCTTCATTAGTACTTGTGTCCAAATCATATCCATCACAAAGACCTTGTAAATAAGAAATTCTCTTTAGTAAATATTCCATATTTCCTCCATATTAAACTCTAGACATATATTCTCCATCTCTTGTGTCAATTCTTATAACGTCTGATGTATTTATGAAAAGTGGTACATTAAGAGTGTAACCTGTTTCTACTGTTGCTGGTTTAGTTCCACCGCTTGATGTATCCCCCTTAACACCTGGTTCTGTTTCTGTTACTTCAAGTTCAACAAAGTTTGGAGGTGTCACTCTAAATGCCTTTCCTTTATAAAAGTTAATTGTTGCCATATCATTTTCTTTTATAAAGTTTAACGCATCTTCAACCATATCTTTTTCTAGTGGAATTTGTTCATAACTTTCTTGATCCATGAAATAATATAATTCTCCATCTGAATATAAATATTGCATTTCTTTATTTTCAATTACTACTTTTTCAAATTTTTCTGACGGATTAAAAGTTGTATCTTTTATTCCACCAGTAAGTACTGATTTAATTTTACTTCTTACAAAAGCTGCTCCTTTTCCAGGTTTAACATGTTGAAAATCTATTACTTCCCAAACATCTCCATCCCATTCAAATGTAAGTCCCTTTCTTAAATCTCCTGCTGTTATCATATTTTCCTCCATTTTTAAGTATTGTATTTTAATTATTATAGTTAAGTGAAATTGGCTGAAATTTTATAAAATCAGGCAATACATATCCATACTTTTCTAAGACATAATTATTATATTTAGTATCTATGCCAGAATTCCTATCGTATAAATCTATTAAATATCCATCTAACTTGCAATGATTTGAAATTTCCGCATTTTCATTTAAGACAATTATACCAGATAATTGATTATCATTAAACAATACTTTGTCATTTATTATTAAAATTTGATTTTGACACTCTGATTCCATCTTTAAAGTCCCACTATTTTGAATAATCACATCAATTTTATCGACTTTATAGAGAATATTTCTTCTTACTACAAAATCTTTCAACTCATCATCATATTCTCTTATTTCTTCAAATATAAAATAATTTCCATTTTTCGTGCCAAAAATATAATCACCATCTAATTCAATCACTTTATTATTCTTAGTCCAATCATTATTTTTAAATGAATTTCTTATTTTTTCTAAATCCTCCTTATTCACCTTTCCTGAGTTTAATACTCCATCTTTTTCTTTATAAATTTTATTTATGTAATTCCCTCGAATTTTCGCATCTGTTGATATTTTTTTATATTTTATTTTCGCATTTAACTCTACAATATCATTTATATCGCTATCTTTATTTAATTTCACTTTCCTTAAAAATAATTTTATGATTTCTGTATCTAAAGGTTTTATTTCACAACTCAAATTTTTATATGTATCTTCAGAAAAAATAAAATCTCTCAGTTCTTTTTCAAAACTATCTTCAGAAATTTTTATATTTAAAACAGATTCTGCTGCATAATTTGCCTTAATTCTATCTACCCTATTTAAATTAATGTAAGAAGAATTAGAAATATAAGAATATATAAAATAAAAAAATAAAGAAAGAAGTCCCACTAAAATAATTGTAAAAATATAAATATAACCTCTTTGTTTAAACTTCATAATTCTTTTATCCTTTTCGCGACTTTCATTGTAAGTTCTTCTTTTTCTTTAAACTTTAACTTAACTATAAAGCAGTTTTTATCATCTTTTATTGAAAAATCATCTACTAAATTTGTCAATGAATTTTTTCCTTCACTTTTAAGACTAGAAAATCTTTTTAATTTCGTCACTAAAGAAGAATTTCTATAAACTTGCTTCTGTTCTAAATTAAACCATATGTAGTTAAATTTATTTCCCTCTGTTTGTATAAAATAAATATCATTATTTCCCCTAGTATAATATTCACTTTTCTCTATTTCATTTTTTATGTATTCTAGAGTATAAGAAATATCTGAATTTATATTTTCATTTAAATAAGTTTTATTTAAAGCTTTTTGTGAAATTCCCAATATAGATGTAAAGACCATTGATATAATTAAAATTATAGCAACAGATATAACAAGTTCAATAAGAGTATAGCCCTTTTTGCGATAAGTACACTTCAAACTCAATTTCTTCATCCGAATCACGCCTTTTACCAGAAACCACTATATGATTTAAATTTCCAACTTTATTATTATCTACATTTATAATAAAATCACTATTTCCATCTCTAGTAACATGAAAATCTAAATCTTTACTATCACTATTATTATAAGCTTCTCCAATTATATCTTCCATCTTCGAAAAAACTTCATTTACAAGCATTTCTCTTTCTTTTAGATAATTTTGATTTTCCAAAAGACTTATTATATTTGGCAAAATAATAGATGCAATAATTCCAATGAGTGCTATTGAAAATAGTACTTCAATCATTAAATGTCCACGATTTTTATTTTTCAACTTCATAAAAATTCACCTTGCCAGTAACTGGTTCAATTGTTATTTTATAGAAATACCTACTTTCAATAGAAAACTCAATTGTACCAGAAGAATTAATATTATTTAAAAAAGAAGGTTTGCCACTTTTTGTAAATCTTATATTTTCCAAATTTGTAGACTCAACTTTAACTAGATTATTGAATTTTACCTCTTTACTTTTTTGTCCAAAATTTGTAGAATATCCATCTTTTCTAATTTTTATACTTGTTTCACAATTATTTATCTGAGCATAATGTTTTAGAAATTTCATATCTAAAGCCATCTCTTTGAGTTGATTTTTAGATTCAATTCTATCACGAATATTTAAATTTAAACCACTTATAGAAAGTAAAATCATTATAATCCCTATAACTAAAATCATCTCTATAAGAGTGAAAGCTTTATACTTCTTCATAATATTCAACTTCTTTTGCAAAAAAGAATAAATCTTCGCCTTCTTTTGGAATTAAATAAAAATAACTTATGTCCTCCTCAAAAATATTTACCTTAAACCAATCTGAATTTATAATTTGCCCATTATACGGAATCTTTTCTCCTAATATATTTATAACTCCAAATTCTTTACAAGAATCATAAGGAAAAAATAAATACATGGACATTCCATTGCAGTGCCTATTAACTCCAAGTTTTATTAAATCCTTAACACAATCTTTTTTTACATACACAGATAAAATTTCAGAATTTTCATAATAATTTAATAAAATATCTTCATCACTAACAATAAATTTATCATTTTCTAATTTATTTTCTACACTATCTTCTATGCTCTTATCTAAAAAATCATTCCCTAAAGTAAAAACTTCTTCTTTAATTTTATTTTCACTCACAATATTTTTTTCAATCTTATCTATATTTTTACTTTTAATATTATTATCTTTAATAGAATACTTTTTATTTCCCTCAGAACCTTTTATAGACTCATCTTTTTTATCACTATTTTTAAATTTTACTATTTCATTATCATTTTTTGATTTTTCAATTTCTTTATTTTCTAAAGAAGATTCTAGAACATCATTGTTTTCTTTTTGACTATCTTCTCCAAAATAAGCACTCTTAAGATCTGAATAATAAATGGTTTTTGAAGGCTTTTTGGCCTTAAAAACATATGTAAAATTATCTTCGTCACTTCTATTTAAATCAATATTTGAAAATCCATAGTATTTTGTAAAATCCTTTATATTATCAAAATTAGCCGCATCTATTTGTCCTGAAATAGACAAAACTTCAACATCAGTATGACTTTCTTTTGAAAAATTATCTTCCGTTAAATTTTTTTCTCTTAATATTTTACTTACACTTTCACTAGAAAAATCTCCAAATCCATTATATTTGTAGTCTAAATTTTCTCGATATATACTAGAATTTAGCTCTTTTTCAGAAAGTTCTTCTCTTTCTTTTCGAATTAATAAATTATAAAAAAGAAATTCTATTAAAAGTAAAGTTAAAATAATTAATAATATTTTTTCCCTCTTAGATAAATTTCTATATCCAATTTTTTTACTTAAAATATCAAATATATCCATTTAAATTTTCCTCTAAATATTTTGCAAATTTTTTATGCAGTGTTCTATTAGGGTGAATCCCATCAATTAAGTCATCTTCTATATTAAATTTTTTGGCATAATCATAAAAGGAAATAACTTTAAAATCTTCTGACTTTTCTTTTAAAGACCTATCATAATCTTCAATTTTTTCATTTAAAGATTTAAAATTAATAAAATATTCATAAGACTCGTCTAAATTTTTTGAAGAAGTTAAATAAGGCGAAACAATATAAATTTCACCACCTAAATATTTTAATTTTTTAACAATTTTTTCTATATTTTCTAAAACATGGTCTAGAGAATCACCATTTAAAAAATCATTTAACCCAATATTAACTATATATTTATCATAACTTATCAAACTATTTATAGAACAAAGAAGTTCCCCAGAAGTGAGCCCATTTACACTAAAATTATCTATATCATAACCTTTTCCCACTAAATAATAAATCATGGATTTTCCACCAACTAAAAATCCTTCAAATATAGAATCCCCTAAGGCACAAATTTTCATAAAACCTCCCTAAAATTTCTACAAAAGATTTTCTTCCAAAAAACTAAAATATTTATTATCTCCAATTATTATATGGTCTAAAATTTCTATATCTATAATTTTAGAAGCTTCAACTAAATTATTAGTAAGATTAATATCTTCCTTAGAAGGCCTTGGATCACCTGTTGGATGATTATGTAATAAAATAATACTATGAGCATTATCGCTTATTGCACTTTTAAAAACTTCTCTAGGATGAACAAGAGTCATATTTATTGTTCCTTTAGAAATTTCTCTTACATAATTTATTTCTTTTCTTGTATTAATTGTCATAATTCTAAAGTGTTCTTCTTCCAAAGAACTCATTTCACTTAATACATAATTTGCAGCAATAGAAGGCGATGTTATTCTTATTTTTGAATTATAACTACTATTTGCAAGTCTTACACCAAGTTCAACTGCGGCAATTATCATTGCAGCTTTTGCCTCTCCAATGCCTTCTACCTTCATAAGATTTGCAAAATTTGCATTTTTTAAACTATTTAAACCGTTTTCATCACTTTCTGATTTAATACTTCTCAAAATATTTTTAGCAGTATCAATTGCAGAGTCTCCTTTTTTTGTTCCAGTTCTTATAATTAAAGCAAGAAGTTCAGCGTTAGAAAGATAATTTGCTCCAAACTTCATTAATTTTTCTTGAGGTCTCTCATCTTCTGGCATTTCTTTAATAGTGTATCTTACTACTTCTTCTTTCATAACATCACCACAAACAAAAATCAAATAATTTAATCAAATCTCTATTTATCTTTCCAATAGGAAGACCCACTATATTAAAATAATCTCCATCTATTTTCTCAACTAGTAGAGATCCCTTCCCTTGTATTCCATAAGCTCCTGCTTTATCTTTATACTCTTCAGTGTCTAAGTATTTTTCAATTTCATCATCACTTAAATCATAAAATTTTACAAAAGACTTATCATAACTAACGTACTTAATATTTTTAGAAATTTTAAATATGGAATAACCTGTATAGACGCTGTGTATTCTTCCACTTAACATTTTTATCATACTTTTTGCATCTTCCCTACTTTCAGGCTTCCCAAAAAGTTTGCCATCTAATTCAACTAAAGTATCCGCAGAAATTACAATATTGTCCTCATAGTCTTTTGCAACTTCTATCCCCTTCTCAAAAGCAAGAGACATCACAGTTGTCTCAGGTTTAAAAAAATTATCCTTATTTTCTAAGATTTCCTTTGTTACAATTTTAAAATCTATAAAATTTTCTAAAATTTCTCTTCTTCTTGGAGAATTTGAAGCTAAAATAACTTTTTCCATATAAACCTCTTTATTTTAATATATTTGTATTATCCACGATATAAATAGAAGCCAGTCCAACAAAATATCCAGTAAAAATTCCTAAAATAACAAGCAAAGGTAAATAAGCTAAAATAGTAGTAGTTTTCATAATAAAACACGCAACTAAAACTTGACCTAAATTGTGAAAAAAAGATCCAATTTCGCTTATTCCAATTAAAGAAAGGTACTTCCTCAAAAATTTATGTGCAAGTATCATAGAAATAGAACTTAAAATTGCACCACCTATTGAAAAAAAGAAACTAGATACGGCACCTGTAACAATTCCTAAAATAATAGTTTTAAAAATTGAAACAAAAAAACCTTCCTTATATCCTATGGCCACAATAGTTACAAGAACTACAATATTTGATAGACCAAGTCTCGCTCCTGGGATAGCAACAGGAATTGGTATTACACTTTCAAAAAGTCCAAGAACAATGCCAATAGCAGATAACAATGACAAATAAATAAGTTTTCTATTTTTTTTCATTTTAAAACCATATCCAAACCATCATTATTCTCTTCAGACACAATTTTTACAATTAAACGATTTGGAAGACATACAATAGAATCGCCAACAGTTTTTATTTTTCCCATTTTTACACAAATTTGATATTTACAATCAGAACTGTGCATATGAACTTCACCATTTTCTATATGAATTTTATTTTTTCCATAAATCGTATTTACATCTATATCTTCTTTTATACTATCATCTAGATAAATTTCTTTAAAAGTTTTCCCATCTACTGTTATAACAACTTTTTTTATATTTCCTTCTTTTTCGAAATTTGTTTTATTTGTAAAAAAATAAATAAAAAAAGATGCTATTACAATTAAAAAAATTACTAATATATCTGCTTTTTTTAATTTTCCCATAATTTTATTATAGCACAACTTTATAATATGTAGTAATTATAAATAAATAATTAGCCTAGTTTAAATAAATTTAATTTTATAAAAATATTAAATTTGTAAATTTCCAATAAAAAACTACCTGACATTATTAGTCAGATAGTTCTAT
>NZ_BAEW01000009.1:0-59826 GCF_000246925.1 Peptoniphilus rhinitidis 1-13
AATTAAATTAGTAGGAAGTTTAGTTAGTAGTATTTTTTATTTTTTTTTTTTGAATACGTTTTCTCTTTTTCTATTAGTCAAATTTTTAATATTCTTAGTCTTATATTCTAAGTATTTATTTTTTACTTAACTTTTTAAACCTATTATAAATAAAATTTTACAAATACTGCTTTTAACTTTGGGTAATTTGAGTTAATATAAGGATGGGGGTGCTTATGAAAAAATTATTTGGCGCTTTAGTGGCGAACTTTTTATCATTTTACATTTTAGATTTACTATTTGACAAAATTCACTTCGCAAATGCTGGATCAATTGTTGCCATGGCAATAATATTTGCACTAGTGAATATGACAATCAAGCCAATTTTAAAAGTATTATCTCTGCCAATTACAATTGTAACTCTTGGTATATTCTCACTTGTAGTAAACGCAATTGTTTTGGAAATCTCCTTTAGTCTTGCACCAAACTCTTCCATCGGAAGTTTTGGTACGGCTTTCTGGGCAAGTATCGTGCTAAGTTTTCTAAATAATCTTATAAGAGAAGCTATTAGCAAAAATTTTGAAAAATAATAAAAAACCCGCAGTTTTGACAATGTCTATCCTGCGGATTTTTTAATTTGTATCATATTTATTTAAAATTTAGTGATTTTTTAAAATATTCGTTGCAAGCTCAAGCATTTCAATTGCAACATTAAAATTGTCCCCAAATAAATCAAACACAGCATCTTCAGACAAAACTCCACAAGGCAAATTTTTAGGAAGTTCGCCTTTATCATATCTTTTTAAATCGTCAAAATAAACTTCAGAGCTGTAATAATCGCTTAGCTTTTGGTATTCACCTTGATGTTTTTCAAACTTCTCGATTGCATCTCTCAAGTTTTTAATTAAATCTTCGTGATCGTTTAAAATTCTTTCCATTTCAGTAATTCTTTTAACAGGATCCATACCGTCCTCCTTATAATATAATTTTTATCCTTTATCTTATTTAATTTTTACTCTTCACAATATAAATTATATTATAAAAAGAGATTTATATGAAGAAAAATAATTGAATGAAAAACAACCCTAACATATTGCCAGGGCTGTAAAAATTTTATTTAATTATTTTCTTCTACTTTATCTGGAATAGTAATCTTTCCAATTTTAACTTTATATTCATCTGAAGCACTAACAGTTTTATCATCTTTTGTTGATTCAAAATTTACAGTTGCCGTTATTGTCTTTCCCTCTAATTTTTTAATGCTTTCTGGGGATGAATCTTCTATATTTATTTCTGGTGCATTTAATAATGCTTCGATTACAGCTTTCTTTAATTCTTTATCTGACTTTTTTTCAAGATTATCAACAGTTGTTGTGCCTATTGTAAAAGACTTTAGTCCATGATTTGCTACTAAATCTTTTAACTTTACTATTGCATTTGTTCCTGTTATATTTTCAAGTGCTGTTTGTAAATTTTCTATATCAACTGTTGCTGTTCTTGTTTCTTTGTTAAATGTTTTTGTCATTCCTTCAAAATTAATTTCATCTATCGCACTAGAAACGGCATTTGCAAAGTCTTCTTTTAATTTTTCTTCTTCTGAAACAGGTGCTTCTGGAACTATCACTTTGTCAAATACAATTTTGTAATTATCTGTTACTTCTCTCTCACAATTCTCTTCTTTTGATTCGATTCTTACTGTTGCTTCTATTTTCTTTCCTTCTAATTTTTTATAGCCATCTGCTGTTGTAATATCTAAATTTTGTAGTTCTGGTGCATTTAATAATGCATCAATTACAGCTTCCTTTAATTCTTTATACGACTTTTCTTCAAGATTATCAACAGTTTTTGTGCCTATTGTAAAAGACTTTAGTCCATGATTTGCTGCTAAATCTTTTAACTTTACTATTGCATTTGTTCCTGTTATGTTTTCAAGTGCTGTTTGTAAATTATTTATTTCTACCTTTGATGTTCTCGTTTCTTTGTCAAATGTTTGCGTTAATCCTTCTGGCAATATTATTTTATTTATTGCTTTTTCTACTTCATTTGCAAAGTTATTTTTCACTTCATCTTCTGTTGGGCATGTTGATGCTTCATCTTCATAAGTCAATTTTATTGTTGTGTTTTCTGTTATAGTGAATGTATATTTTCCATCTTCTCCTATTGATAATTCTTCTGAATTTTCTCCAACAACTTTTTCTACTTTTGCAACTTTATCTTGCACTGCTTTTACTGTAAATGAAATTTCTGTACCTTTGTCGTATTTTCCATTTTCCTTTGGTGCTGTTAAATTTTCTATTCCACTTTGTTCATCAATTACCTTCAAAGTAAATTCATCTGTTGTTGGTTTTGATGGTTCTAATGGTGTTATTGTTTCTGCTGGTATTAATGGAACTAATGGACTTGATTCTTTTCTAGTACTTCTATGTGATTTTGATCCTCCACCTGTTGGCCATTTGCTATCTTTAATATCCATTACTGGTAAAGAATTCTTTGCTACTTTTGTAGTAGTCTTTTCTTCTTCCATAAAAGCATTGTAAAACATTGTGAAAACATCGCCTCTTAGACCTTCTTTTGAAAAATCTAAGTCTTCTTTTATATTAGAGTCTTTTCCAATAATTCCAAGTTCCCTTGCCCAAGCTATCCAAGATGTTGGCCATGTAGCATTTTCATACATTTCCTTAGTCAAATCTTTTTTCTTTAAGCAAACTAACATTTTGATTACTTCTGCATTAGAGATTTTATTTTCAGGCTTAAAAGTTCCATCTGGATATCCTGCAATAATATCAATATTATTTGCACTCTTTTCATCTTTTACAACCGAAATAATTCCATTTGCCCAATATTCTTTTTCTACGTCAGTAAATGGTTTTTCCTTTCCTTGTAATTTCTTTGCTTCCTCTTGTTTTTCTAAGGCGTACACAATTATTGTTGAGAATTCACTTCTTTTAATCTTATCTTCAAGTTTCAAAGATCCGTCTGCATAACCATGTAGGTAGCCTTTCTTTTGTAAAGTTTCGATTTTTTGATCTCTTCCAATAGTATGATCAAACTCTGGCAGTGCAAAAACATCTGCAAATGTTAACATAACCATTACTAATGCAAGGACCAGACAATTAATTCTTTTTGACATAATAGTCCCTCCTTATTTTTTGAAAACATCAACGATTTTCATATCCAATAATATCATAATCCTTAGATTTTTTCTATTGATTTAGATGATTGTAAAATATAAATAAAAACTTTCTACGATTTTACATTCGCACTAAATAAAAAGGACTACCTTTTGATAGCCCTAATTTTGTGTTTAGTCTTTTTTGAAAAATTCTACACCTGCTGTAAATATATCTTCTAATTCTATTCCATCAATATTTTTAAATGTGTCTTCTGTCACTCTCTCACTGTGACCCATCTTTCCTAAAATCTTTCCGTCCTTTGACATAAGTGCCTCTACATTTAGTGCTGATCCATTTGGTGCATCTTCGTAACAAATTGCGATTTGTTCATTATCTAACATTTCTTTTATTTTTTCTTCACTTGCTATAAGTCTTCCTTCTCCATGTGAAACTGGAACTTTGTAAGTTTTTCCAACTTCTAGTTTTGAAAGCCAAGGTGAATTGTTAGACATCACCACTGTGTCAACTACTCTTGCTATATGTCTTGTACAAGTGTTATACGTTAACGTTGGATCCTCTTCTTTTAATTCTTTTATTTCTCCATAAGGAAGCAGCCCTGTCTTTATAAGTGCTTGGAATCCGTTACAAATTCCTAAAATCAGTCCGTCATTTTCATTTAAAAGTTTTTCAATCGCTCTTTTTACTTTTTCTGATCTTATTACATTTGCAATAAATTTTCCTGATCCTCCTGGTTCATCTCCCAATGAAAATCCCCCTGGTATAGCAAGTATTTGTGCTTCTGATATTTTTTCTGCAAGTTCCTCTATTGATTCTAAAACTTTGGCCTCGTCTTTATTTTTAAATATTACAATTTCTGCTTTTGCTCCGGCTCTTTCAAAGGCTCTTGCTGTATCATACTCTGAATTTGTCCCAGGGAAAGCTGGAACTATTACTTTTACTTCGTCAACTGGTTTTTTAGACTTTCTTCTTCTATCTGGTGCTTTATTTTGTTTTATGTCACTTAATTTATGGGAGTCAGTTGGCTTAAATATTTTGTCCATTGTGTGAAGATAAGCTTTTTCTAATTTTCCTTTGTCAAGTTCTTTTCCATTTACTTTCATCTTCATGTCACTTCTAAATTCGCCAATTTTTTCGATAAAATCTCTGTCTTCTAAATATTCTACGACAAAAGAACCATAAAGTGGTGAATAAAGGTCAACTACTTGTAAGTCAAAACCTACATTATCTATTGCCATTTCATATATTTGTGGAAGTGTTCCCTTGTGATTTATTGCTGCTGCTGAAATTATATTGCCACTTTTTATTTCTTGTTCTAGATGTTCAAAGTTCTCTTTTGCTTCTTCTAAGTTAAGTGTTCCAATGTGTTCTCTGTCTGTTTTTATAACTCCGATTTTTCCCTTGCCTTTAAATTCTGGGCTTATAATATTTTTTGCATCTTGTGTATTTACTGCAAAGGAAATTAATGTTGGAGCTACATTTATATCTTCAAAAGTTCCACTCATTGAATCCTTGCCGCCAATTGGAGGTGCATCAAAATATCTTGATGCTGTAAGTGCTCCTAGTAGTGACTTGAGTGGCTTTGACCAAGATTTTTTATTGTCCATCTTTTCATAAAATTCTTGGAAAGAAAGTCTAATTCCAGTAAGGGGTGCACCTGCTGCAATTAGTTTTGCAATTGATTCTATTACTGCATAATATCCTCCAAGATATTGCGATTCTTCTGATAGTTTTGGATTAAAGCCATAACTCATAACAGATGCTGTTTTGGAATTGCCATCATCTGTTGGTATGAGTGCTGCCATAACTTGTGAAGGTGTATTTTGTTTTTTACCGCCAAAAGGTTGAAGTACAGTTGACGCTCCCACTGATGAGTCGAAAATTTCTACCATATTTTTCTTTGATGTGATATTTAAATCTGATAAGTACTTTTCTAAATCTTCTACTCCATCTTTATTTGTCAAAAATTCTGGGAAGTCTTCGCTTACTACTTCAACTTTTTCTTCTCTCTTTGCACCAGTTTGATTTACAAAGTCGTAGCTCATGTCGCAAATTAGTTCATCTTCATAATACATTTTAAGTCTGCCGTCGCCAGTTACCTTTGCAACTTCTGTGCTTTCTAAGTTTTCTTTATCTGCAAGTTTTATAAATTTTTCTACATCTTCTTTATCTATAACTACTGCCATTCTCTCTTGCGATTCTGAAATTGCAATTTCTCTTGGCTTTAGTCCAGAATATTTTAGAGGAACTTTATCAAGCTTTACTTCAATAGAATCTGCAAGCTCTCCTATGGCAACGGAAACTCCGCCTGCTCCAAAATCGTTACATTTTTTAATTAATTTTGCTGCATCAGGATTTCTGAAAAGTCTTTGAATTTTTCTCTCTTCAGGTGCATTACCTTTTTGCACTTGTGCTGATTCTGTTTCAATTGAAGAAACATTGTGTGACTTTGATGATCCCGTTGCTCCACCAATTCCATCTCTACCAGTTTTACCTCCGAGTAAAATTATTACATCGCCCTCTATTGGTTCAATTCTCTTTACATTTTCAAGAGGTGCTGCGGCAATTACTGCACCCGTTTCCATTCTCTTTGCAACATATCCACTGTGATAAACTTCATCGACAAGACCCGTTGCAACACCAACTTGATTTCCATAGGATGCATAACCAAGTGCTGCTTCTGTTACGATTTTCTTTTGGGGAAGTTTTCCTTCTAAAGTTTTTTCTATTGGAGTGAAAGGATCTCCCGCTCCAGTTACTCTCATAGCTTGATATACATAACTTCTGCCAGAAAGTGGATCTCTTATTGCTCCACCAAGGCAAGTGCTTGCTCCACCAACTGGTTCGATTTCTGTCGGATGATTGTGCGTTTCATTTTTAAACATAAGTAGATAGTCACGAAGTTCTTCTTTGCCATCTACTTCTACCTTTGCCTTTATCTTAACAGAGCAAGCATTTATTTCAGAGGAAACTTCTAAATCTTCTAGCTTTCCATTTTTTCTAAGTTCTTTGGACAAAATTGTACCAAGACTCATTAGTGTAATTGGTTTTTTTATGTCTAGTTCTTTTCTCATGTCCATGTATGAGTCAAAAGCTCTTTTTATTTCTCTATCAAGTTCTGTCACAACATCAAAATCTATATCTAATTCTGTATTAAATGTTGTGTGTCTGCAGTGGTCAGACCAATAAGTATCTATTATTGCAACTTCTGTTTCATTAGGATCTCTATTTTCAGATTTAAAATAATTTTGAAGAACTTTTAAATCTTCTTTACTCATGGCAAGGGACTTTTCTTCTACAAAGTTTTTTAATCCATTTTCATCTAAATTGTTAAAACCATTATAAATTAGATTTTCGTGATTTTCTTTTGCGTCATCTTTTAAATCTGTTTTTTCAAATACATCTACTTCGTGAGAATCGACAGGATTTATTAAAAATTCTTTAATTTTTTTAAGTTCATCATCACTTATGCCCTCTATGTCATAAATTTCTGCCACCTTTGCCTTTATTTTTTCATCGGTAAAAAGTGCAAGTGTTTGAATAAGTCCATCTTCTCTATTGTCAAATTGTCCAGCTTGATACTCAACTCCAATTGTCTTGTAAAAACTTTCTTCTAATCTTTTGTAATCTTCACAATAAATTTCTTCTACTGGTGGTTCATAAAATACATTTGAAATTGTTTCTTCCAAAGTTTTGTCAGAAATTTCAACATCATATCTTCTGTATTTTTTTAAACTTAAAGCATCAATTCCAAGAGATGATTTTATTTCTTCTCGAAGTGCTTTTGAATCGTGGTCAAATTCATCTTTCTTGCATACATAAATTCTCTTAATATTATTTTTCATCTTCAACTAACTCCTTTGGCTCAACTGCATAATTGCCATTAAAGCAGGCCTCGCAGAAAATATTTTCTTCCATTAAAGTCGCATCTAGCATGCCTTCCATTGATATAAAAGCTAAAGAATCTGCCCCAATCTTTTCTCTCATTTCTTCAACAGAATAATTTGCTGCAATAAGCTTTCTTCTAGACGGTGTGTCTATCCCATAGTAACAAGGATATTTTACTGGAGGCGAAACAATTCTCATATGAACTTCCTTTGCTCCAGCTTTTTTCATTCTCGTAATTAAATTCTTTGAAGTTGTTCCCCTAACTATGGAGTCATCTACAACTACAATTCTCTTGTCACGCAAAACTGTTTCTAAAGGATTTAATTTTAATTTTACAGAAAGTTCTCTTTCTTCTGCCGTAGGCTTTATAAAAGTTCTACCCATATATCTATTTTTTACAAGACCTTCTGCAAAAGGAATGCCTGATTCTTGTGCATATCCCATTGCCCCAGGTGTCCCAGAGTCTGGTACTGCAATGACAAGATCTGCATCAACTGGTGCTTCCTTGGACAAAATTTCGCCACATCTTCTTCTGAAATTGTAGGAATTTACTCCGTCAAGTGTTGCATCTGTTCTTGCAAAATAAACATATTCAAAGATGCAATGTTTTTTTTCTTTGTTTTCATAAAAATCTGAGTGGATTCCATTTTTATCTACAACAATAATTTCTGAAGGTTCTACATCTCTTATGGCATCTGTTCCAATAATTTCAAGAGGAGCATTTTCAGATGCAATTATAACTTCACCATTTTTTGCCCTTCCTATAAGAAGAGGTCTAAATCCATAGGGATCTCTAAAGGCTATGAGTTTATCTTCAAAAAGCATTACAACACTGTAAGCTCCTTTTATCTTTGCCATAGTTTTCTTAACAGCTTCAATTATATCGCCTTTATAATATTTTGCGACAAGAGATAAAATTACTTCTGTGTCAATTGCAGTTTGGAAAAGCATACCTTCATCTTCAAGTTCTTTTCTAATTGACTTGTGATTTACGAGATTCCCATTGTGTGCAAGAGCAAATTCTTTGTTCTTTGAGAAAGCAAGTAGTGGTTGTGAATTGTACTCATAAGATCCACCTGCTGTGGCATAGCGAACGTGACCTATGCCAATATTTCCACTTAGTTTCAAAAAACTTTCATCATCAAAATTATCATAGACAAGACCCATACCCTTATCTAATATCATATTTTTTCCATCAAATACACAGATTCCGCTTGCCTCTTGACCTCTGTGTTGAAGAGAGTTAAGTCCATAAAATAGTTTTTTACTTACATCACTCTCAGAATAAATTCCAATAACTCCACACATTAAAATAACACCCTCTTATAATTCTATAAATTATTTTCAAATTAAAATAAAATTACCCACTGCTTTCTCTAAATAAAAAAGCCCATCAAAAGATGAGCATCAATTATCTATATGAAAAATTAGTCGCAAAAATTGCGTTTCTAAGTCCATGATCTCTATGATAAAAACTTTTTGAAAACGCAGAAAATAAAAACATAAAATCAACTAATCCTCCAACCATAATAAAATAATTATATCATAAATATATGAAATTGTAATTATTACATCTAATTTTTAAATTGTGATATTACTTTTCCCTATACTTTACAGAAACTATATCTACAATAAAAATCGCAATCATATTGTTTAAAATCCAAGTTTTATTAGGATAACTTAAATAAACTGGATCCCATGTTGGTGAAAACTTTTCCTTATAAGCCCTAAGTCCTTCAAAAGAATAAAATTTATATCCAAACTTATAAATTAAATATGCAACCTTTTCTTCTACAAAACTATTTGTATTAATGCCAACATTGGAAAGTGGCGCCATTCCTATCTCAAAATATTTTTTCCCTTGTTCTTTGAAATATATCGTAAGTTTCAAAAGCAGGTATTCCATAATACTATCTAAATTTTCATCTTTTTTGTATCTCATAAGATCAATTGTGGCACAAACACTATTTGGATTTGGCATAATGTTTGCAAAAGCAAGGATATTTTTATCTTCATCTCGCACTACTGCCATGTCGCAAAACTTTAAATAATCTCTGTCAAAATACCCAAGAGAAAATCCTCTTTCTTTTTTATCGCCAAGCCAATTTGCGGAAATATTTTCTAACTTATTCAAAAATTCTTCATCATAGGGAGGTTTTAAAACTTCGAATGTATAATTATTTCTTTCAAATTTTGAAAGAACTTTCCTCTGCATCTTGTGTTTTTTACCTTCCAATGAAAATTTTTCAAGTTCTATATTTGCAGTTTCTCCAAATTTTAGAAAAGAAAATCCATAATCATGGAGTTTTATAGTTTGTTTTTCTCCAATTTCATAAAAAATTGGACTGTATCCGTAAGTATCTGCATCTCTTATAAATTTATCCAAAAGTTTATCGAAGTCTTCTTTATTGCCAAAAGGTTCGCCCATTACAATTATTTTGTCTTTATAAGTGTAAATAGACATCCCACAAGTTGCAACTTCCTCATCTTTGTAATAATAAATTTCTTTATCTCCAACAAGGGCAAGACCTGATTCAGGATGAGAATCATAAATTTCTAAAAGGCTTAAGATTTTTTCTGGATCCATTTTCTCTCCAAGCTTTATCCTTTTTCCTTTTAAATATCTTGATAGAAAAGACGCTGACACTATTAAAAGTGTAAATACAATGACAAAGTGTAAAAAGCTATTTTCAAAGGGCACTATAAAGAAGTCCTTTGGATTTATAGGTTTTAATTTATAATTTATTGCCATAAAATAAATTGTTACAATAGAAATTATTCCAAGTATAACCATATCCGTTGTAACAGCTTCAGATGAGTAGACAAGCTGCTCTCTATGAGGAATTTTTCTTGTTGTTATTGTCAAGAAAATTAAAATAATTATAAAAAACATTTCAATAAATCCAAATCCACTTAAAATTGAATAGGTAAGTGCGAGTACAAGGTAAATCAAAGTAACTTTTGTAGTCCTCTTTACTTTTTCTCTTGTGCTTCGCCCAAGTATTATAAAAGAAAATCCAAAGAAGAGGCTTGGAAATTGATAAATTAAATTCGCATGAAGGGGACTAAAATTTTTTAGCCACTGAAATTTTCCAAGCTCATCTGGTATTGTGGTGGAAATTATCATAAAAGCACCTGTTATATAAAGCATCGTTGAGGATAAATCGAGCCCCAAAGATTTTATTATCTTTGAAGGGATATTGTCCTTTTTTTCGTCAAAGACTGAGCCCAAATCTTCCATAAAAAATAAAAATCCAATTGCAAAGGGAATTATATAGTAAAAAATTCTATAAAGTAAAATCCAAGAAAAAACTACTTCGCTTTTAACTCCAACAGATGTAAGTGCAGCAAGTGCCACTAAATCAAAAGAACCAATGGATCCCGGCATAAAGGATGCAATTCCAATTATATTTGCAATTACAAAAATTGATAGTATATTAAAAAATTTTACTTTTATTCCCAAAACAAATCCAATAAAAATAAAAAATAGGCAAGCTCCAAGCCACTCCAAGAAAGAAACTAAAGAAACTTCTGCTGCATATTTTTTTGAAATTGCAAATTCTCCATCATTTCTTATTTTTGAAGCGAGAAATAAAACTGGATAATATAGCACTCCTCCAATTAACCAAATCTTATAATTTATTAAAATTTTACTTTTTGAAATTAACAAAAATATTAAAGATATAATTGCAAGAAAAGAAATTCCTGCCAAATCAAAGAGAAGGGACTTCACAAGAAATTCAAAGAGGTGCTTGTCCTCTTTTTCTTCTCCAAAGTATCTCATTCTAAGTCCCAAGTTTATTACTCCGCCAAAACCTATTAAATTATTAAAAGAATTTATTGTAATGGATCTCTTTACAATATACTTTTTGTCCCTATTTATTTTTAAAAATTTCTTGAGCAAAAAATCATAGCCAAGCATTGGCAAAAAAGATACAAATCCTAAAATTGCCATGGCAAAAATTTTTATTAAATTTATTTCATAAAATATTCTAGAAATTTCTTCTAAAGATATTTCTTTTCTAAGTTTTCCAAATTCAAGAACAATTAATAAAATAACGCCAGATAAAAATATTGGCTTTATATTCTTTAAAATTTTCTTTAACTTTTCCACTATTCCCCCCTATATAAAATAAATTTTACCTCCAAATTCATTTTACAATTATTTTTTAAATTTTTAAATAAATAATATAAAAAGATGCCCTTTGACATCTTTTAGATTGATTACAAATTAAAAACTCCTTTGTGCGAAGTTTTTCTACAATCTTAATTCGTCTTAAGCATCTTTTAAAATAAATTTATTTTGGAATTATTAAAGTAAATTTACAATTACTCTTGATATTTCTGATCTCGTTATATTATCTTTTGGTGCAAATTCTCCATTATCTCTTCCTTCAAAAATACCTCTATTTACAGCCTTTTTAACTTCATCCTTCGCCCAGTCTGAAATCTTTTCAGAATCTTTAAAGTCAATGTCTTTAAACTCTTTTCTTTCAATTCCAAGCTTTTCAACATATCTATTTAAGATAGCTGCAACTTCTTCTCTTGAAATTTCTCTATCTTTTTTAAATTCACCATCTTCATATCCATAGATAATCCCATTTTTGTTTGCCCAAATTACATAGCCATTATCATCTGAATCTTTGTCCAAATCTTTAAAGATTTTTTCATTGTAATCTTTAGGGCTTACATTTTGCATCTTTGCAAGTGCCTTTACAAGTTCAATTCTTGTGGACTTTTTGTCTGGATAAAATTTTCCACTTTTTAAGTCCATTAGATTTTTATCTAAAACTTTTTCTATATATTCTTTTGCCCAGTGATCTTTATAGTCACTTTCATCTGAAGTTTTATTTGATACAACACTTTCTTTTTTATTTTCTTTCTTTAGTGTGCTTCCTGCAAATACTGAATAAGTTTTTCTGTTATGAGAATGATGTTTCTTGGTTGAACTTTTCCTATCTTCCTTTGAATTATCCTCAGTATTATTATTTTTATTTTCTTTATCTTTAATTAATTCCGCATTGTCTTCTATATCTGTCCATGGAATTTTCTTCGAATCTTGATCTTTCTTTTCATATTCATATTTTTTTGCGAAGTCAAATCTATCATTGAAGTTAAAATTAACTACATCGTCATTTCCCTTTCCAAGCATATAATTTACATCAAAGAAAGTTTTTTCATCATTAGAAAGACTTGCAGCATAAGGTGAATAAGTTTTTAAGAAAATCTTATTCGCATCTTCGTCAAACTCTATATACTTGAAAAATCCATTTCCGCCATTGTATGAAAATTGATAATCAGCCAAAACTGTCAAGACTGGCTTTCCATTGTCATTCATATAAACTTTATTTCCAGCTCCATGATAGTGACCTGATACTGTCATAAATACTTGATCATACTTTTTAATTACATTCCAAATTTCTTCTCCAACTCCTGAAAACTGAACAGAAGATGGCTCTGTGTCAGAACAGTCAACTACATTGTGAGCCACAATTATTGTTGGATTTTCTTTATTACTTCTTAAAATATTTTCAAACCAATCCATGTCACGACCAAGATCATACCAAGAAAGACCAATCATTAAATACTCATAGGAGCCTGCTCTAACTTTCATGTAAGATGATCTTCCAGAAGGAGAATCATTTACTACATAACTTGCCTTTTTGGTAAATTCTGAATCCTTTCCATAATAGTCTTTATAAAATAAATCTTTAGGATTGTTGTTTGGATTCATATAGAATTCTTTATCATCATAACCATATCCATCTTCAGGCAGATAGTCGTGATTGCCTGGAATAATCAAAGTTTTTATTTCAGAATCGGCAAGTTTATAAAATGTATTTTTAGAATTTTCAAACTGTTCCTTTGAATCGTAATCTTCAACTATATCTCCAAGGTGTGAAACTGCTTTAATATTTCCCTTGTCTTTGTCATTAATTAATCCCCTAATAGCACTATCCATTACATCTGGTTTAAATTTGACAGTGTTTTGCGTATCTGGTAAAAATACAAAATTGTAATTATCTTTATTTTCTAAGGCAAATTCCTTATTTGTGCCAAAATCTCCTGCAAGACTTTCTGGATTTGGTATCAACCACTCACTTCTATCTAGTGCCCCTTTAGAAATTCTAACTGTTTCAATATTTCCATTTAAAAATTTATCTAAAGTTTGATTTCCTTCCTTCCACCAAGATGATCCAACTCTAAATCTTCCATCTTGTGGATCGGCAAAAATACCTTTCATAGCTCCTCCATCTGTTGAATTATAATTTCTAAATGATTCCGCTCCATTTAAGAAAGACTTTATATTTCCCTTATCGTCACAAGTTATAGCAATATGATACCATTGACCACCCTTATCCATTGCAACAGACCACACAGATGAATTCATAAGATGTGAATCCTTTTCATTCACTGTCAAATATTGAATTTCTTTACAATTTGAAACTGCAACAGATGTTGAACCAAGTTCTGCTTCGTCCATTGTATTGACATTTTTGGGATCAGCAACTTGTCTTGCCAACATTCCCATCCATCTATCGCTATTAGTCCAAGTCTTTGGCAAATAATATAAAATTTCAATTGTATAACCATCACTAAAAGTTTCTTTATTTATTGGGGCATTTTGAGTCGTTATAAAATCTGCCCCTCTATCCTTTGCGATTCCACTAAATTCAACGGAACCTTTTCCTAATACTGATTCATTTGAAAACTTCAAATATTTTTCCCACTCTTCAGCACTCTTATCATCAGTAAGATGTCCTCCTGTGTAAGTTTGCATTTCTAAGTCGTTATTATTTCCACTTTCATCTTTAATCTTAAGAGTTCCATCTTCAATAGAACCTGTGGAATTATCTTTGTTAAAATTCCATTCTGCCACAACATTTGATTTTGCAAAAATTCCATTTGGAATTAGAGTAAAAATTATTGCAATAATCAAAAATAATGACAAATACTTTTTCTTAAATTTGTTATTCATCTAAAAAACCTCCATTATTGTATTCATTGTTAATATAGTTTAACTTTTTTAATCTTTAAATAAATTTGAGTAAATAATATGTAAAACAAGATTATTTAAATAATTTTTCACGCAAAAAAAGAGCAACCTCAAGAGCCGCTCTTTTAACTAAAAACTTTTTAATTTTATTCTTCAATAGAAACTTTATTTGCACCATCAATTTTAATATTTGTGCTGTAATATCTTGTAAGTGCCTTTATCATATATTCTGGATCTTTTGCACCTGCTGTTTCATAATTTGAGTGCATTGCAAGTTGAGCAAGTCCAATATCCACTGCGTGAAGGGAAACTTGTGTGTTAGAAAGATTTCCAAGAGTCGACCCTCCTTGCATATTGCTTCTATTGGCAAAATGTTGCACTGGAACATCTGCAAGGGCACAAATCTTTTTAAATATTGCTTGTGAAAAAGCATCTGATGTGTATTTTTGATTTGCTGCCTCTTTTACAACAATTCCTTCATTCATAAAAGTTCTATTTTCATCATCAGTTAGTTCCTTGTGATTTGGATGAACTGCGTGGGCATTGTCTGCACTAATTAAAAATGATTTTGCCACTGCTTTGTAATATTCTTCTTCATCAAAACCAAGTGATGCATTAAGTCTTTTTAAAGTATCGTGGAGAAGTGTACTCATTGCACCTTGTTTTGTATTTGAACCAACTTCCTCGTTGTCAAAACAAGCATATACATTTACAGCTTTTTCATTTTCTCCTGAGATAAAAGCTTTTAATGATGTGAAAGCACATTCTAAATCATCAAGCTTTGGTGATGAAACAAATTCATCTTTATATCCCCATATTTTTCCAATTTGTCTATTTACAAGAAATAAATCTTTTGAAATTATTTGATCTACTTCTACGCCAAGTTCTTCTGCAATCATTTTGTCATAGTCACCTTTTTTAAGTGCACCTGTTGTAAATAGCGGAAGTAAATCAACTTGTCTATTGTAATTATAACCCTTATTTATATCTCTATTCATGTGGATTGCCACATTTGGAATTATTAAAATATCTCTATCAATATATAAAAGTTTAGAAACAATTTCTCCATCTTCTTCGACTAGAATCCTTCCTGCAATTGTAAGAGGTTTATCGAACCAAACCGAATCAATTGGACCGCCATATACTTCTACATTTAATTTTAAATAATCCTTTGGGCCTTCAAGTTCTGGAACGCTTTTTATTTTAAAAGTAGGTGAATCAGAGTGAGATGCTACAAGTTGGTAGTGATAATCTAAAAGATCAGATCCAACTTTAAAAGCAATTATACTTGAACCATTTCTAGTTGTGTAATAATTTTTTCCCTTTTCAATATTCCAACTTTCACCTTCTTTTAATTCTATAAAATTTTCTGCATCAAGGTATTCTTTTACAGTTGCCACTGTATGAAACATACTTGAACTTTTATTTATAAATTCTAATAATTCCTTTGAAATTTCTAAATAACCCATACTTCCTCCTTTTAAAATCAGCTTAATTTTTTATCTTCTTTCGCTCTAATAACTGGCAATATTACCCCAAGAGCAATTAAAACAACTGGTGTAATAATATTTAGTTTTAATTGGAAAGGATCATCTGATGCCATACCTAGTACACAACAAAATGCTGTTACTAGAAAACACCAAAATCCAAAGAAAAGTGCTACTCCATTATTTTTTGAAAATTTAAATTCTCTGTCAAATTTATCATTATTTTTTCTAAGATAAATATATGCCAAAAATACCCATAGATAACGAAGTGGCATCATAATGGAATTTAGTTTTGTAAGTTGTCTTAAAACTGTTGCTGCTCCTGGCACCAAAATTTGTGCAAGAATAATTGAACCAGAAAGTACAACTACAAGTTTAATTCCATTTTTATATGCTCCATATTTATTTTTCTTTAAAAGATTTCTCGGAATAAATTTATTAGTTCTATCATCGTCTAGTAACATTCTCAGTGGTGCATCAATACTTACAACAAGAGTTGAAAACTGTCCAATCATATTACATAGAGCATAAATAACCATTATTAAATTTCCAACACCATAGTAATCTCCTAATTTTTGGAATGCCCAATAAGCACCATTAGCTGCATAAGAATCAAAAGTTGCTTGATCTGCATTTATAATAGCTGGATCAAACATCATACCCATTGCAATTGTTCCAAAAATAGCAGAAACAACTACCATTATAGCCGCAAAAATCATTGACTTAGGAAATTCTTTTGCTGGATCTCCGTCCATATTGTTGACATAGGGACTCATTTTTTCAATTCCTCCAACAGCAAATACAAGTATAGATAAACTTGTAAAATACTTCATATCAAAAGTTGGAATTATGTTGTCAAAGGACCAATCCATTTTTAAATATCCACCATTTGGATTAATTTTTGGTGCAGCTAACATCATTAAAATGTATAAAATCCCCATGATAAACATACTAGAACCTGCAATAGTAGCTAATTTTTTTAGAGGATTAAGACCTCTACTTGCTACCCAGCAGAAAAATAAAAATATACATAAAGTAGCAATTTGAACATAAACTGTTGGCAAAGAATCATAAAATTCTGCATTGTGATAAATCATCCAGCTAAGTGCCTTTAGTCCACCAGAGCCCTTTGAGGCAATATATGTTATATGAACTGCCCAATAAGTCCAACCAGCATAATATGCAATTTTATCAGTAGTAGTTGCCCTCATCCATGAAGTAACTCCTCCACCTTCATCTTTAAAAGCAGATCCCAGTTCTCCTACCATGAGTGCATAAGGAATAAAATAAAGTACGAACATTAGGACCCATGAAAATATTACTTGAATTCCGTTAAAGAATACGAAACCGTTAACAACATTTCCAAAACCCCACAAAGTGGAAAACGCCATAAAGCAAAGCATATACCACTTAATTTTCTTTTGTGAATCTTGCATTGTATTTCTCCTCTCATATATATTGCATGATTAAATTAATTATAACCTTAATGATTTTTACCGTCTAGTTAATTTAAAAAAATAGAAAACATTTTTACAATAATAGCTATTATTTCTTATGTATTAATTGAATTCAATTGAATATTAACATCAAAATCCTTTAAAATACATTTATGTACCATCATTAAGTATTTATTATTTTGAAAAATATAAATTTTAACCTTAAAAAATATAAAAATACAATACTTAATAAGTTAATCATAACCACCTCTAAACAGATGATTTGCTCTCCTCCTATAATGGTTTTACCAACAACATTTCATGCTTTGAATTTTCTTTCTCGTGTACAAATTCCATAACTAATGCTGAAACATCTTATTTTTGTTTCTGTCTTACTTGCTCACCAATAATCAGGTCTGTATCGATTAAACATAATTTTCGTATATCCTTTGGATAAATACAATATTATATTTACGCATACATTTGTCTGTGATAATCAATTTGCCTTTTTAGTCATATTATAACTACCTCTTATTATTTTATGTCTAAAAAACTCTATTATAATATTGAGGTGATTTTTTGTTTCGCATACGTTACATCTTAAATAAATAGGATTAAAAAAAGCCATCCATAACGAATGACTTAAAATATTGGTGGAGGCGGCGGGAGTCGAACCCGCGTCCGAAGACCTCTTACAGAAAGATTCTCCGAGTGCAGACTCCTCTTTAATTTTCCTCTGCATTACTAGAGTGTCAAACTCATACAGAGTATCGCCATTAACCCCCTCTGCTATGGCGAATCACAGAGTTCGTTTGTCCGCTAATTTGAAACCCGGTTACAGTTCGCGGCATCTGGCCGGATTGCTACCTAAACTTAGGCAGCTAGTGCGAAATTATTTTCGTCGTTTATTTTTTATAGACCATTTTTACGTTGTATGATCCATCAACGACTCGCTACTTAAAGCTCAAAATCCCCGTCGAAACCATTTTCGCCCCCCTATTTAATTAGATTAAAATTATACTAAAATTTGCTATTTTTGTCAATTTTAGGTACACTCTCAAATTTTTTATTTTTGTCTATTCTTCTTTGCAAATTTAAATCTCAAAGAACTTTTCCAAATAAAATATCCAATAGCTGAACCTAGTACATTTAAAATCAAATCATCAATATCCACTGATCTTCCAATAAAAAATTGAATAAACTCCACAGAAAGAGATGTGAAAAAAGACAATTTAACAATTTTTGAAACATTTCTATATTTCTTAAAAATTTCAGGAATTAAAATCCCAAAAGGTATAAAAATTATTATATTCCCAAAGACATTTGTAAGCGTGTGAAGAAAACCAGAATACTTTATATAATTTTTTATAGTCCTAAAGGGAATTAAATTTACTCCCCATGATCCCGATGAAATTCTATCCTTAAAGTTTCCAACAAAGTCAAAATTTTCATTAGTCAGATTAATACCAGAATTTGCAATATAAGAATTGGGGGTAAATAACATTATAATTAAAAAAGCAATATATCCTGCTAATATACTCAAGAGTAGTTCTCTAAAACCACTTGAATCTTTTTTCCTATGGGGAAAAAACTTGACTCTTACTAAGGAAAAAATTACAAAGGTAATTATAAAGGCAGGTATAGCTCTTGCTGCAAAAAATAAAAACAACTTCATATATTTTTTAGTTCTATTAGATTTGTTATAGAATAATCATTTTCTTTTACTATAGTATCCCAGGTGTCACTAGAATTTTCATCATAAATACCAATAGTCTTTAATCCTGCATTTTTAGCAGTTCTAAGTGCCAAATATGAATCATCAACTAAATAAATTTCTTCTGGTCTATTGCAAAGATTTTGGGCAATTGTAGTGAAAAATTCTTCTTCAGATTTTATAAATCCCAATGAATCTGATGTATAAATTTCCTCAATAAAATTGTCTATCCCATATTTTTTTATTACTATTTCCGCAAATTTTTCTGCAGTAGATGTCCCTACTACAATTTTAAATCCTTTATCTTTAAAATAATTTAAGACCTCAATAGCATTGTCCTTTAAGTTAACTTTATTTTCATAGAAATCTATAACTGCATCGCTAAATTCTTCATATAGCTCTTCAAAACTCTCACTTAAATTGTAATATTCTTTTAAATATCTAAGTGAAGTTTTTAAACTCATAGTAGTCATTGTGTGCCCTACTTCATTCGAAATATCTATTGATTTCGTCCTCATAAAATTTTTGGACAAATTTCTCCAATATCCCATAGAATCAACTAAAGTACCATCTAAATCAAATATAATAGCTTTCATACTACCTCCATTCTTCTTTAGCTAATTATATTTTAGTTGTAAACTTTTTACAAATCAACTATAATAAGTTTTCAAAACAAGTAAAATTTTTTTAAAAAAGCTTTGACATTTTTTTATTTGATGTTATAATAATATTTGTTGAAAAAATAATATAGAGAATTTAAATTTTTTGTAAATTTTTTGTTATCGGGGTGTAGCGCAGTTTGGTAGCGCACGTGGTTTGGGACCATGGGGCCGGGGGTTCGAATCCTCTCACCCCGACCATTTTTTTGAAAGACTTTGTTCTTTCTTTTTTTTTTGCTCAATTAAATTTCTATTCTCTTCAAAAATTTAATTTCTTTTATAAAGTTTTATACTAAAATTTTACAAAAATATTTTTTGCAAACGATCTACTTGTTGGAATCTCTCATTTCTTTAACTTGTATTTATTATATTAATGTTTTATAATTAAAATGAGAAATAATAAATGTAAAGGAGGATATTTATGTTACTATTTATTATCGGACTAATAATTTTATTCGCAGGCGGATTTTTTTACTCAAAATATGTGGAAAGCCAACTGCAACCAGATGACAGAGAAACTCCTGCTGTTAAAAAAGCTGACGGAGTTGACTATGTAGTAATGAGCGAAAAGAAAAATTGGTTAATCAATTTACTTAATATTGCCGGAACTGGCCCTATTCTTGGACCTATTCAAGGAATTTTATTCGGACCAATTGCCTTTCTGGCAATTCCTATTGGATGTGTTTTTGCCGGAGCAGTTCACGACTACATGACAGGTTTTATATCAATGAGAAATGGCGGATCCCAAGTCCCTAAACTTGTTGGAAAATACGTGGGAGATGGTGTTCGTAAATTTTACAATGTTGTAATTGCAATTTTATTACTTTTAACAGGCGTTGTTTTTGTTTACACTCCTGGAGATCTAATTGCCAATGATATTTTAAAAGTTGGCGCTGATTCAAATGCTATTTGGATTATTTATGCAGTAATTTTTATTTACTACATCCTTTCAACAATTCTTCCAATCGACAAATTAATTGGTAGGATCTATCCAATTTTTGGAGCTTTTTTAATTATTTCTGCTCTTGGAGTATTCATTGGTATATTTGCAAAGGGGAATAATCAATTAGCTTTTGCAAATGCTGGTCTACTTGCTGAACACCCTCTTGGGCAAAAATTTATTCCATCATTCTTTATCACAGTTGCTTGTGGTATACTTTCAGGTTTTCATGGTTCTCAAGTAACTCTTGTTTCTAGAACTATTAAATCAGAATCTGAAGCTAAAAGAACTTTCTACTCAACTATGATTGCAGAAGGCTTTATAGCAATGGTTTGGGCAGCAGGTGCAATAGTTATTTTCTCTTCAGGAATGGCTCCACTTGATACTGCTGGTACACTTATGGTTGGTAAAATTTCTAAATATTTTATGGGAAATATCGGAGGATTCCTTGCAATTCTTGGCGTTATTGCACTTCCTATTACTTCAGGAGATACTGCTTTTAGATCACTAAGACTTATTGTTTCTGAAGAATTAAATATTGATCAAAAATCTCCTACAAAAAGAGCTGGACTTGCCGCCGTATTATTTATTCCTGCAATCGCAATTCTTTACTTTGCAAAATCAAATCCTAATGGATTTAATATGCTTTGGAGATACTTTGGATTTACAAATCAATTTGTAGCAACATTTGCACTTGCCGTAGCTTCTATTTACTTGATGAATAATAATAAAAATTATTTTATCACTCTAATTCCTGGAGCTTTCTACACATTTATCGTATTTTCTTTTATATTAAATGTTAAAGGTCTTGGGTTTGGATTGCCTTTTGCAATTGCATATCCATTAGCAGGAATTATAGCTTTCCTATATGTACTCTTTATTATTAAAACTGGAAAGAAAAACCATAACAGAATTGAATCAATGATTTTAGATTAATAATTTTTTAAAAAAGGTGGTAGGAAAGCCACCTTTTTTTATTATAGGAGGACATATGAAGTTTAAATTAAAGGATAATGCACTAAAATATTTAAATAAAAAAAGTATAAATAAAATTTTTATAAATCCAGATATTGAAACAAAAAAAGATTGTTGTGGTCTTGCAACTATGGATTTTAATATTTCTACAAAAAGAGATGATGAGAATAGATATAAAGTATCAAAAATTTCCAACATTTCAGTTTTTTACAATCCAACTTTGGACTTATATTTAGATGATAAGAAAGATGAGGAAATTATTATTTCTGCAATTGGTATCGGAAAATTTAAAAAACTTTATGTTGAAAATGAACTAAATATAATTGAGCGATAATTAAGTCTAATATAAATAATAAAAATTTTTGAAAAATATCTAACATGAAAAATTTTAATTATCTAAAAAACTGCAGCTATTAATAAACTGCAGTTTTTTGAGGTATAAATTTTATATTCAAATAATTGGATTCATTAAAATTTAATTCTATTTTTTATTATTTTACTAATTCAAAAGCTTTTTGAGGAACATAAACTGATTTTGTGCTATAAATTGTAAGTCCGCCAATTTCAACTTTTTCTCCATTTTTTATCGCATAATTTTTTGAAACTGGGAATATTATTTTGTCATCGCCCTTTGTTACAATAGATTCATAATCATTTTCACCTTTAACTTTAAATTCAACTTTTGCTCCCTTTTCTTCAAAGCCTTTTCTAATTGGTTGATAAAGTTCCTCTGTTAATTTGTCAAGATCTATGTCTAAAATATCTTCTACATAACGACCTATTTCATAATTGTGAACTGTTCCCATTAATTTTTTGGCATCTTTTGCAGTTGAATAACAATATAGCCCCACATCTCCGCCAACATGTCCTCCAGTAGTCCATGCAATGTGACTTCTTTCTGAAATTACTCTTCCCATTGCAGATACTATATCTTTTTCATTCTTTATAAAATTTAATTCTTCTTCTGTCAAATTATTTATGCCAAAATCTTTTTCCATTATTTCTTTAACATTTGATTTTTCTTCATTGATTTCTTCAGAAGCCTTTGTCACAGAAATTTTTGCATTAGAGATAATATCAGTAAATTCATTTAAAGGTGCTTTATCATAACCTTTTGTAATATTTCTATGTCCAAAAGTAACCCCGCCGGTGCCATGGTCTGCTGCAATTAAAATTACAGTGTCACCCTTCTTATCCGCAAAGTCTTTTGCAACTTTCACAGCATCATCAAAAGCTTTAATTTCACTCAAAAGTGCAACAGGATCATTTGAGTGTGCTGCCCAATCAACTTCTGATCCCTCTACCATTAAGAAAAAACCCTTGTCATTTTTAGAAAGAATATCTAAAGATTTCTCAGTCATTTCTGCAAGTGATGGTTTCAAATTTTTGTCCCTGTCAATATCATAAGAAAAAGATTCATCTTCAAAAAGTCCCCAGATTTTATCGCCTTTAGATGATTTCATTCCATCTAAAGTATCTACATAATCGTACCCTTTATTTTTAATTTCAGAAATTAAATCTTCTTTATCTTTTCTATTTTCCTTAGTTAAATATTTGCTTCCTGCACCAAGTACAACATTCATATCTTGATAAACTTGTTGTTCTCCAAGATCCTCATAATTATTTCTGTCTGGATTATGTGCAGAAAAATCCGCAGGTGTTGCGTGTTGAATATTTGAAGTAGATACAATCCCTGTTGACCTTCCACTTCTCTTGGCACCTTCAAGCACATTTGCAATTGGTTGTTTTGCTCTATCTTTTTCAATTTCACAAGCTCCTGGCATTCCACCTTTAGTTGGATAAGTTCCTACAAAGGGAGACTCTGTCTTTATACCTGTTGCCATTGCTGTACCAGCAGGTGCAGAATCTGCGATAGGTGTATTTGAATTGTTCGTTCTAACAAGTCCTGTCGCAAAATCATCCATTACAAATTTTTTATCCTTTGTCATCCATCTTGCAGTTGTAAGTGCTTCAACACTCATACCATCAGGTATCATTACAATAACATTTTTTGCACTTCCATAATCTTCACTCTTAGCAAATACAAAACTTGGTGCAAGCATCGTAATTGCCAATGCAGTAGTAAGACCTCTTTTAAATTTTTTCATTTCTTCCTCCTAGGCATTATTTAAATATAATGTATCAAAGCCTTGTAAAAATAATATTTTTTATTTGTAAAATTAAAATTTTTAAAATCTTGAGGAAAAATAATTTTTAAATTTATATTAAAAAAGAAAAAAGACGCGAGCTAAACTCACGTCCAGATTATCAATTTAGAATTTATTAAACTTCGATTTTACCGTAATTTCCATCTTTTCTTTTATAAACTATTGCTACCCTTTCACTATCTGCATCTAAGAAGACAAAGAAATTGTGATTTAGAAGTTCCATTTGAAGCACAGCTTCTTCTTCACTCATTGGATTTAATTCAAAATTTTTTCTTTTTACAATTTTATTTTCGGGTTCCTCTTGATCTTTTTCCCTTTCCATAATTTCATCAAATCTAATACTTTCATTATTTTGGTATTTTCTCTTTAATTTAGTTTTATGTTTTCTAATTTGCCTAGCAAGTGCATCCACTGCTTGATCAATAGAAGAGTACATATCATCAGTAGTTTCTTCTGCTCTAATAATAGTCTTTGGCAAAAATATTGTAACTTCCACAGTTTGTTCTTCTCTTACAGTAGAAAATACAACTCTCGCTTCTACCTCTTCAGAAAAGTATTTGTCCAACTTGGAAAACTTTTTTTCTGCCACGTTCTTCAAAGATTCTGTAAGTTCAATATTTTTCCCAACAAAGTTCAATAACATAAATGTCACTCTCCTTTTCTTTGTAAAATATTTACCCATTTTTTACAAAAAATATCAAATTAAAATGATTTCCTCTTAATTCTGAAAATGTACTTTTAAACTTTTTCTTGATATAATTGTGTTAAATAAAATGAAAGTATTGGATGGGATTTCATGGCTATAAAAAATAAATTAGATTACAATTATAGAATTGGAATGAGAGCAATAAAAACTGCTCTTGCCGTTGTGATAGGTCTTTATATTTCACATTTACTAAACTTAAATTCTCCAATATTTGTTTCCATAGCAGCAGTATCTTCTATGAAACCTTCAATGTCAGAATCTTTAAAAGATACAAAGAAGAGGCTGTTTACTTGCGTCTTTGGAGTTATACTTGGCTATTTAACTTCAATTATATCTGTACCACCTTTAGTAGAGCCACTCATTGCAGGTCTTGGAATTTTAATTACAATTTATATTCTAGTAGTATTTAAAATGCGTGATATGACTCAACTATCATGTATAGTTTTTGTTGCAAGTTTTTCTTCCAATTCTGACAAAGCTTACTATGCAGTCAATAGAATTATAGGAACATTTATTGGAATAATCGTGGCCGTTTTAATAAATTATTTAATATCATCTCCAAATATCTGGCAGGATTTTATCGATGCTTCCAAAAAATGTTATCGCTCTGCAAATAGAGCTCTTAGAGAAATTATTTATGACAAAAAAACTGATTTATCAGAATTTAATACAGATATTGCAAGTGCAAACACCCTCTATAAACTCTTAAAACAAGAGGTGAAGACTCCTTTTAATCGTGACCTATCAATTTCCAAGGAGAAAAAAATCATGTCTTTAATTGAGAGCATATCTGTAAGACTCGAAGTTATAAACAATATGAATGCAAATTATTTTAGCAATAAAATTTCTGAAGATATAAGAAAAAGATATGACTTTGGAGAAGATAATTTTTCTAGCAACTTAGACGAAATTGACAGTGTATACAATTATCATGTCGAATATATTTTAAAATACATGGATGAACTCAAAGAATTACTTGATGAAGAATAGGAGAAAAAATGGACTTAAAAAAAATTTATAATTCAACTCAATTGATTTTAAACATATCTGCTAAAGATTTTTACGAATTTTTAGATGAAGATCTAGATAATCCTTTTTTAAAAAATAGAGATGCTGAGGATTTTATCACCTGGCTTTTATTTGACTGTGACGAATTCGAAAAAAATTCAGATATTTGGTTTGACAATTATCATAATTATTTCTCTAGTGATATCGAGGAATTTAAAAAAATTAAAAAAATCTTGAAAGATTCCTATGTGTCAATTTTCGAAATTAAAGAATATGAAAATTTTTATGAATTAGAAGACTTAATTCTTGGAGAAACTTATAAAGTTTTACCAAACGAAGAAATTGAAGGTGTACAAAATGGCTTTGGATTGCTTAGAATATTTGGCAAAAATGAAAAAATGGTTCTACAACTCTTAGACATAATAGATGACGATCTTATGAGTACCTTCATGGAAAATTTAATTTCATATATAAATTACACAAAATCTAAGGACTTGATACAAGAAATTGACAAAAATTACTTAAAAAATGAATTTTTAAATATTTTATCTGTTTTTGAAGTTTCATTAGTTCAATCTATTGAGGAAAACATCTCAAATGAACAAGAAAAAATCTTTGTCAATTCTTTTTATGATGACGACTACTTAACTCTTTTCGATGAAAATTTTGAGTTGAGTTTTAACAAAAATATGCCAAATAATGATTTTGGTATAGACTTTTTAAAATCTCTTATGAGCAATATTTTTTTCAAATATTTAAGCCCAAAAGAAGAAACTTTTAAAAATTATAATTTAGATTATAGTAAAATACTTGATGAAATGTGCAAATCAGGTGACTTCCCAAATGAAAATACAATGGAGGTTTCCTTAAATATTCTTACTTCATACTACAATAAATTAAAATCTTCTGGGAAAAAAGTAGATAACATATTAAAATCTCTTGAATACGTTAAGAAAAATATATTTATCTATTCAAATAAACTTAAAAATAGTAAAAATGGAGTCTTTTGTGATTCTGAAATTTTAAAAATTTGCGAAAAAGAGTTTATAAACAATAAAGAAAATAAATTCTTGCAAAAATTTGAAGACTTTCTCACTTTTTTAGACATAAATTACGTATATCTATTAAAGTCAAAAGACATAACGCCAGTTTTACTTACACCTTTTGTAAATGATATAGGACTTGAACCTACAAAAAATGTAAAAAATTATAAAAATAGACACTTCCCACTTGTAGAATTGTTTTTAAACTATGCCCTTACTAAGAAAATTGCCACAATCCCTATGGAATATAATACTGATTACTTAGAGCTCAACGACAATGTTTCAATTTATCTTTCTCTTCCAGACTCTTTTAAACTTGCAAATTGGATAACTACAATTGCAAATAACTCTTTCTTAAAAGATTCTTTTTCTAAAAACTATGAAAAATACAAAGACTTTGTAATTGATTTGTTAAAAGAAGTTGACTCATCAAGAAAAATTGACAAAAAAAGATTTACCCTTGAAGAAAAGGCTCTGTTAAATATTTTAATTGACTTAAACATTTTAGATTCAAAAAAATTAAATTTTACAAACTTTGGAAAAGAATTATATAATTATTACAACACAGATCAAAAAAAATATGACAATATAATAAAAATTGACTTCACTTAAAAAATTAGCTTGCTGCAAATGTGGCAAGCTTTTTATTTTTCCTAATATTCTTTTAGTCAAACTTTTATACAAAATATCTATATTAAAAAATAAACTATATGATAATTTTTGAAGTTTTATATAATAAAGACTACTACTGTGGTATAATAAATTGAAATCATGTTAAAATGATATTTTAAAGGAGGTTTTTTATGGAATCAAAAAAATATAATTCCAAAGATGTAATCATTTTCATTCTTTATGCTCTTTTTGGAATCTTTATGTTTTTCGTGCCTATTGAAATAGCTGGTGCAAAAACAATTCCAATTGATCATATTACGAGTTTTGTAAAGAAAATACCAAACTACAATTTAACATTCGGTGTCTTCATGGTAGTTGCAGGTATAATTTATGCGATCAAAAGTAAATCTTGGCAAAAAAGCAAACTTCATTCAGTTTTCTTTGTGCTTAAACTTGTAAGTTTAATTTTTGTTTTTATGTACATTACAAACAAAGGACCCGCAAGAATATTTGACGACGATATGCTCCCACTTATCTGGAATTCCATTATGGTATCTGTAACTACAATTGTTCCCATTGGATCAGTCTTCTTAGCATTTTTGACAGGCTTTGGTTTAATGGAATTTATTGGGGTATTTATGGAGCCTGTTATGAGACCATTTTTTAAAACTCCAGGTAGATCTGCAGTAGATGCCGTTGCTTCTTTTGTTGGAAGCTATTCACTTGCACTTTTAATAACTAACAGAGTTTATATGGAAGATACTTATACAAAAAAAGAAGCTGCAATTATTGCAACAGGTTTCTCAACAGTTTCTGCAACCTTTATGATAATCGTTGCAAATACTTTGGACTTAATGGACCATTGGTTATCCTACTTCTGGATAACTTTATTCGTAACATTTTTAGTTACTGCAATTACCGCTAGAATATTTCCTTTGCGCAAAAAGCCTGAAGAATATTATTCTGGAAAAAAGTACATCCCTGAAGACAAGAGAAAGGTTACTTTCAGAGATGCTACAAAAGCTGGGATGACAGCTTACAAAAATTCTGGAACATTGCCATCAGTTGTTAAAGAAAACTTTATCGATGGATTTAAAATGGCACTTAATATTGCACCATCACTACTTGGTGTGGGCATGATTGGACTTTTACTTGCAGAGTACACTCCAATCTTTGACATAATTGGATATATTTTCTATCCTTTCACATTTTTAACTAGAGTAGAAGAACCACTTATGGTGGCTCAAGCTCTTGGAATGAGTATTGCAGAGATGCTTTTACCAGCACCAATAGTTGCAGGTGCAGGTCTTGGTCTTATTGCAAAGATGCTAGTAGCAATAGTTTCTGTATCAGAAATTTTATTCTTTTCAGCATCTATACCTGTTATGATGGGAACAGAAATTCCTCTTAAATTTTCAGATTATATTATAATTTGGATTGAAAGAGTAATTTTAAGTATAGTTATATCTATGCCAATACTTTATTTGTTTTTTAGCTAAATGATAAAATAACTTAAAACCTTAAAACCAGGTACAAACCTGGTTTTTATATATTATTTACAAATATAATTTATAATGAATTTGGTGATAATATGAATTTTTATTTTATAACAAAATCTATAATTTACATATCTCTAGAATTTTTATTTTGTTACAATTTAGAAAAATCAAATTACTTTAATAGAAAATATTTTTATTTGTTAAGTGTCTTCATAATTCTTCTAGAAATTTTAAAAATAAAGTATTATAATACTAACTTTTGGGACATTCAGTCCATAGGAGCTCTAATTGGATATAATTTATACTTCTTTACAAAAGGCAAGCTAAAAAAGAAAAACAAAAAAACTGCTGGATAAACCAACAGTTTAAATCTAATTAGTCAGCGCTATATGGAATAAGTGCAATTTGTCTTGCTCTTTTTATAGCAACTGTCATTTCTCTTTGATGTTTTGCATTTAGACCTGTAATTCTTCTTGGAAGAATTTTACCACGATCTGAAATATAATTTTTTAGCATTTCAACATCTTTATAGTCAATTTTTTTTGTTTTATCTTTTTCAAAAGGATCTACTTTCTTCCTTCTGCCAAATCTTCTTTGCATTTTTGCCCTCCTTAAAATGGAATATTATCATTATCAACAGGGAAAAATCCGTCTTCATCGTCATCTTTATTTTGTGAAAAATCATTTTCGTAAGCAGAATTTACTGGTCCTGGATTATTAAATCCGCCTTGATTTTGAAAATTATTATTTTGATTAAATCCGCCTTGGTTTTGTCCTTGGTTTGTGCTTATGAAAGTTAAATTATTTACAACTACATCTGTTGTGTAAATAGTTCTTCCATCTTTTTCATAACTTCCTGTTTGAATTCTACCATCAATTCCAATTTGGCTGCCCTTTCTGTGGTAATTAGCAATAAGTTCTGCTGTTTGACCAAAGGCAGTGCAACCAATAAAATCAGCTGTTGGTTGATTATTGGCTTGTGCTTCTTGTCTTTTTTGCTTTGACATTCTTCTGTCAACAGCAATAGTGAAACGACACATTGCCGTTCCTGTTTGAGCATAACGAAGTTCGGGATCTCTTACTAGTCTTCCTATTAAACTAACACAATTCATAAAAACTCCTTAGTCTTCAACTTTTATAATCATTTGTCGCATAACTGGGTCCATGATTTTTGCGATTCTGTTGATTTCAGCAATATCTTCTGGTTTTGTTTCGAATTCAACGAATGTATAATAAGCTTCATTTTTGTAGTCGATTTCGTAAGCTAATTTTCTCATGCCCCATTCATCAACATTATTAATCTTTCCGTTTTTTTCGATTACTTTTTTTAATCTTTCGAAAGAAGCGTTTCTCTTTTCTTCTTCCACTTCAGGATAAAACATAATCACCGCTTCGTATTTATTCATACTTTCACCTCCTTATGGTCTTCGGCATAGTCAAAATAACTATGCAAGGATTGCAATCTTTGATATTATATATTAAAGAATAAACTTAGTCAAGAATTTTTATTATTTTGAGGTGTCTATGCAAGTAAAAAAAATAAAAGTAAATCGCAAAAAAAATATTGCACTTGTGGCACATGACCACAAGAAAAAAGAACTTTTAGATTGGGTCAAAAGACATGAAGAAAAACTTTCCAATCATAACTTTATTGGGACTGGAACAACTGCTGCTTTAATTTCTAATGAAACTTCCCTTGATGTAAAAAGACTTGTTTCTGGTCCTCTTGGTGGTGATCAACAACTTGGGGCAAAAATTTCTGATTCCAAAATTGATATTTTGATTTTCTTTTGGGATCCCCTAGAAGCACAACCCCACGATCCAGATGTGAAAGCACTTCTTAGGATCTCTACTCTCTACAATATTTCTATGGCAACATCTCCTACTACTGCAGATTATATTTTGTCATCTCCAATGTTTAATGAAGAGTATGAAGTTGAAATTTTGGACAATGAATATTCTGTTGAAGACAGAATTTCAAAAAATAATTTTGACCAATTTTAAAAAATAAGTGGTGAATTATACTTTATAAAATCTTGGCACAATTATTAAAATATTGTAAGCTTAAAATTTATTTTGCTAATTAAATTTTTAGGAGGAAATATGGATTACAAAAGATTTGACGATAAAATAATCGCGAGAATTGACAGAACTGAAGAAGTTCATGAAAAATTAAAAGAGATTGCTTTAAAAGAAAATATTAAACTTGCAAGTGTCTATGGTATTGGTGCAACTGATAACTTCACTATTGGACTTTTTAGCGTATCTAAAAAAGATTACAAAGAAAAAAATTTCAAGGGCGAGTTTGAAATTCTTTCAATTATAGGAAGCATATCCACTCTAAATGGTGAGTACTACCCTCATCTCCACATCTCAACATCTGATGCCGAGGGAAAAGTTTTTGGTGGTCACATGAAGAGTGCAAAGATAAGCGTGACTTGCGAACTCACTATAAGTATTATAGAAGGAATTGTCGAAAGACAAAAAGACGACTTTACTGGAATTAATATTTATAAATTTGACTAATCTTAATATCCTTAGTCCCTATATTTTCACAAAAGCTAAGGATTTTCGTAATAATTTTTTATAAAAATATTATATGTGATAAAATTATAGATATAAATTTCATTTGAGGAGGAATAAATATGTTAAATAGATTTTTAAATTATATTTCCTTTGAAACTACAAGTGATGAAAATTCCAAAACTTGTCCTTCCACTAAAAATCAACTCGACCTTGCAAATTATTTAGTGGAAGAATTAAATAGTCTTGGCATAGAAAGTGAACTTGATGAAAATGGCTATGTCTATGCAAATATCCCAGGCAATATAAAAACTGAGAAGACTGTTGGATTTATTGCCCACATGGACACTTCCCCAGATATGTCTGGCAAAAATGTCAAAGCAAATATAATTAAAAACTATAATGGATGTGATATTAAATTAAATGATGAGTTCACCACAACTGTAAAAGACTTTCCTTTTCTAAAAAGTTTAAAAGGAGAAACTATTATAACGACTGATGGCACTACTCTCTTAGGTGCAGATGACAAAGCTGGCATTGCAATTATAGTTTCTGCAGTTGATGAACTAATAAATGATAAAGATGCGAGATATGGTGACATAAAAATTGCCTTTACTCCTGATGAAGAAATTGGCAGAGGAGCAGATTTATTTGATGTTGAAAAATTTGGTGCAGATTTTGCATTTACTATTGATGGAGGACCAATTGGCGAACTTGAATACGAAACTTTCAATGCCGCTTCTTGTAAAATAGAAATTCAAGGGAAAAATGTCCATCCTGGTTCTGCAAAATACACCATGGTAAATTCTCAAATTATTGCAATGGAATTAAACAATATGTTACCAATTAATGAAAGACCTGAAAACACAGAAAATTATGAAGGTTTCTTTCTTCTCACAAATATTTCAGGAAGTGTAGAACATACTGAAATGAACTACATTATCCGTGATCACTCAAGAGAAAAATTTTTGGAAAAGAAAAAATTGTTTGAAGAAATTGTAAAATTTTTAAATATAAAATATGAAGACAGAATTACCATTGAAATAAAAGACCAATATTACAATATGCGAGAAAAAATAGAAAATAATATGGAGATAATAGACCTTGCCAAAAAAGCATTTAAACTTTCCAGTGTAGATCCAAAAATTGGACCAGTACGTGGTGGCACTGATGGATCCAAACTCTCTTTTATGGGTCTTCCAACTCCAAATATTTTTACAGGTGGCTACAATTATCATGGTCGCTATGAACTTGTAAGTCTTGACCAAATGGAAAAGTCAAAAGAAATAGTAAAAAATATAGCAAAACTTTTGGCAGAATAATTTTATTTTAAAGAATCATCCATTGTGGTGATTCTTTTTATGTAAACAAAAAACTGACCTCATTAAGTTGGTCTGTTAATCCAGCTTTTGGTGTCAGTACAAAGAGATCCTAAGTCCCCTTTATTTTTAATTTTCATCTGTATCATTTAAATTGTTATTTTTTATAGAATTATTTCTCACAGCTTCTCGTTGCAACTTTTCTCTTAACTTTCTATCTCTAATTTTTTGCTTTACTTCCATTCTTTCCTCTTCTGTCATATTTTGCAATTCTTCTTCTGTAAAATCTATATTTTGCTTTTCGCCTTCACCCTGTTCAATTTCATTTCTCATATTTTCAAAAACTTTCATTTCATTTTTTGCACTATCTTTATTTACATAATAAAAAGGTGAGCCCTTTTTTGTAGTGCCGTCAATAGTCTTTTGTTCTATATTTTCTTTATCTAGAGTTACACCATAATAAGCAAGATAGGAAAGCTGTCCATAGTTCATGTCAGTTTCAACATATTTATCTGCAATAGAAATTAATTTTGGAAGTTTTAAAAACATCTTTGGAGATTTCATTTTGTCAAAAATCTTCATTATAAATTCTTGTTGAACCTTTATTCTTCCTAAGTCTTGATCTTCATAAATTTTTCTTATTCTAAGAAGTTTTACTGAATCCTCGCCATTTAAATGATGAAGTCCTTCTTCAAAATCAATGTCAAGTGGCGGTATAGTTGATGGATCTTTATATTTATATTCTGGTGTATACATTTCAATTCCGCCAATTGCGTCCACAATTTCTTTTACAGCCTCATAATTTACTGTAACATAGTGATCTATTTTTATACCCATTAAGTCTTCTACACTTTCAACTTGAAGGTCAATTCCTCCACGAGAATAAGCCGCATTCATTCTATAATTGTCAAAACCTTTTATTTTATAATATGTATCTCTAGGTATTGAAAGAAGTCTTACCTTGTCAATTTTTGGGTCTATAGAAAGAAGCATAATTGTGTCTGCTCTTTTAGAATTTTCATCTACTTCATAAGTTACTTTGCTGGAATCGATTCCAATTAATAAAATATTTACAATATCTTCTTCTTCATTAAAGATTGTAACTTTTTCTGGTTCATAAACTTCTTCTTTATTTTTATTTATATTTTTTTCTTGATTAAGTTTTTTTCCTCTTGGTGCAAACATAAAAGTTAGACACAACGCTCCAAGGAGGATTATTACTGTAAGGAATATAAAAATTCTGTATATATGTTTCATGTTAACCTCCTTCATTAAGTCTATATAAAAATTTACAATTTTTCAATAGTTTTTATATGATATGATATTATAATTTTTATTGGGGTATAAAATATATTAATGAAAATATTATTGGATGCAGACGGTTCTCCTGTGAGAAAAATTACAGAAGAACTCTCAAAAAAATATTCCGCAAAATTAATTATGGTAAAAAACTACACGCAAGAATTTTACGCAAATTATGGAAGAGTAGTAAACGTTGACATATCAAAAGAGGCGGCCGACTTTTATATAGTAAATCACGCAAATATAAATGACCTTGTTATAACCAATGATAGAGGTCTTTCTTCTCTTGCACTATCTAAGGGTGCTAAGGTTCTAGACTTTCAAGGAATCTTTGTTGATGATGAAAATATTATGTCAATGTTAAGTTCACGCCATTTTAATAAAAAAATGCGAGATAGAAAAATTTATTCTAGAATATCTAAGCGAGAAAAAAGTGCAGATGAAAATTTTTACAATGCACTTGATAAATTTTTGGAGGAGATAAAAATGCTTACACTTTTTGTATCTAGCCATTGCCCAGACTGTCCACCTGCAATAGAAGAAATTAAAAGAAAAAATCTTGATGTAGAAATTGTTGACATTACAGCATCTATGTCAAATTTAAAAAAATTTTTAAAGTACAGAGATTTTTCTGACTATTTTGACGAAATAGTGGACGCTGGAAAAGTGGGAGTTCCTGCTCTTATGAGAGATGATGAATTTTATTTTTTTGATGGAAATTTAGATGAATTTTTAGAAGGATGATTTTATGGAATTTAATGAATTTATGGAAATTGCAAAGGCAAGACAATCTTGCAGAAATTATGATAAAGACAAAGTTGTTGAAGTAGAAAAATTGAAATCTTGTCTTGAAGCTATGAAACTTTCACCTTCAGCTTGCAATGCACAACCTTATTACTATTATATTGTGAGTGGAGATGATGCAAAATATATTTCAAAATATTTCCAAAAGGGAAAAATGAATTCTTTTACAGACAATGTAAATGCCTTTGCCATTGTCACTGAAGAAAATTACAATTTGTCTGCAAAAATTGGTTCAAAGGTAAAAGATCAAGACTACAAATCTATTGACATTGGCATATCTGCTGCTTACTTCACTGCACAAGCAACTACACTAGGTCTTTCAACTTGTTGTATAGGATGGTTCGACGAAGAAAAATTGCAAAAATTTTTAAAAACAAAAAATAGAATTAGACTTGCAATAGCAATTGGATATCCAAAAAATGATGAACTCCGTGAAAAGAAAAGAAAAACCGCAGATGCCCTTTACACAATAATAAACGAAGAAGTTGAACTAAAATAAAAATTAATTTTATATAAAAAAGATCTTATAAAGTAGACAATTTTAAAAATCTACTTATATAAGATCTTTTTGTTTTTATTTACCTATTAATTCCATATTTCATAAAATTTACTAATATCTCAATTTTTAAAACTGTGTATTGGTGCAGGAATAAATCCTCCACGATTTGCAAAATTATCGCAATTTCCCTTATGAACAGGTATTATTGGTGCAGAACCTAAAAGGCCTCCAAAAGTTGCCTCTTCTCCAACACCCTTTCCAATAACTGGAATAAGTCTTACAGCAGTTGTCTTTTGATTTATAATTCCAATCATAGCTTCATCAGAAATTATTGCAGAAAGTGTAGTCGCCTTAGTATCTCCAGGAATCGCAATCATGTCAAGACCAACGGAGCAAACACAAGTCATGGCTTCAAGTTTGTCTAGTCCTATGTGACCATTTTTTGCAGCTTCAATCATTCCTTCATCTTCACTCACTGGAATAAAAGCACCACTAAGTCCTCCAACATGATCAGATGCCATAATTCCACCTTTCTTCACTGCATCATTTAACATTGCAAGGGCAGCAGTAGTGCCATGACCTCCTGCAAATTCAACGCCAATTTCTTCTAGAATTCTTGCAACAGAATCTCCAATAGCTGGAGTTGGAGCAAGAGATAGATCAATTGTTCCAAAAGGAACTCCAATTTTATTTGCAACTTCTTTGCCAATCAATTCTCCAAGTCTTGTTATCTTAAAAGCAGTCTTCTTAATTGTTTCAGAAACTACATCGAAACTTTCTTCTCTTACTTTTTCAAGAGCATACTTCACAACTCCTGGGCCAGACACTCCAACATGAAGAACTATATCTCCCATTCCAACTCCATGAAAAGCCCCAGCCATAAATGGATTATCTTCTACTGCGTTGGCAAAAACAACAAGTTTTGCACAACCAATAGAATCTTCTTCTTTTGTATTTTTTGCAGTTTCTAATATAACTTCACCCATAAGTTTAACGGCATCCATATTTAGACCTTTTTTAGTTGTCCCAACATTTACTGAAGAACAAACTTTTTCCGTTTCAGCAAGTGCACGAGGAATTGAATTTATTAAAATTTCATCAGCTGGAGTCATATTTCCATGCACAAGAGCAGAAAAACCACCAATAAAGTCAACTCCAATTTCCTTCGCAGCTTTATCTAGGGCTCTTGCAAATTTTGTATAATCTTTTTCATCTGTTGCACCTGCAATAAGAGCAATAGGCGTAACTGAAACTCTTTTGTTTACAATTTCAACTCCATATTTTTTTCCAATTTCATTTGCAGACTCTACTAAATTTTTCCCATATTTTACAATTTTATTATAAATTTTTTCGCAAGCCTTATCTGCATCTCTATCTATGCAATCTAACAGTGAAATGCCAAGAGTTACAGTTCTAATATCTAGATTTTCTTCGTCAAGCATCCTCACAGTTTCTAAAATTCTTTTTTTATCCATGATAACTCCTTAAATTTGATGCATCTTTTCAAAAATACCTTGATGTTGGACTCTTATAGAAAGTCCAAGTTCTTCACCAAGTTTTTCGTAAGCGTCTACAACTTCTTGGAACTCTACATTCATCTTAGTAAGATCTACAATTACAATCATTGTAAAATAATCATCTAAGATTGTTTGAGTTATATCCACAATATTTAAATCAAACTCCACCATTTTTTTAACAACTTCATATACGATACCAATTTTATCACTACCTATTACAGTTATAACAGCTTTCATAGTGTGTCCTCCTTTTTAAAATTACAATTATTATAACATAGTTCAATAAATTTATAATTTTTTTTGTAATTGTATTTTATTTTTTGAATCTTGATACAAAAAATAAAAACCCTAATCAAGGAAATATTATAAAAAATTTATTTTATAAAGTTCAAGAAAAAAGTTTAGAATTATAACTTCTTGATTAAAAAATTATACTGCTATATAATTTACTAATCAGAGGTGTGCTATGAACTTAAAAAGACAATTTTTCAAATTTGTAATCCCATCAATAATAGCTATGTGGGTTTTTTCAATTTACACAATTGTCGATGGATTTTTTGTAGCAAACTTTGCAGGCGAATTAGAGCTTTCTGCAGTGACAATAGTAATTCCCTATGTCAATTTTCTCTTTGCCATTGCAATAATAACAGGCGTTGGATCTCAGACTATTATAGGAATAGAACTTGGACGTGGTAATCGAGATGAATCAAATAGAGTATTTACTTTTATAATTTTATTTATACTTGCATTTTCAGTGACACTTGCTATTATTGCAATAATTTTTATGGATAAAATTATTTTATTTTTAGGTGCAGACTCTTCTCTCTTCAATCTATCTCACGAATATCTTTCGGTAATTGTATTTTTTTCTCCATTTTACATAATTGCATATGCCTTTGAAGTCTTAGTAAAGGTGGACGGTTTTCCACGAACTGCAATAGTAGGTGCAGTGTCTGCTTGTGTTACAAATATAATTTTAGATTATATTTTGATAGATAAATTTCATATGGGCGTTAGAGGTGCAGCACTTGCGACAGGTATTGCACAGTTTTTATCCTGTGTAATATTTTTCATTCACTTTAGAAGTGCAAAGGGATATCTACGCTTTGTTAAAATAAAAATGAGTGGAAAAGAAATTTTAAAATATTTAAAAACTACAGTAATTTATGGATTTGGAGAATTTATATCGGAACTAAACTCTGCAACTTTTGTTTTTATTTTTAATTTATTTATTATAAAATATATTTCTCCAGAATTTTTATCTGCCTACGCAGTTATAAATTATATGTCCCTTTTTGCAAATTCAACTTTTCAAGGGGTGTGCCATGGAACTCTTCCTCTCCTTTCCTTCTATCATGGTTCAAAGGAAAGAGATAAAAGTCTTGAGATTATAAAAATAAGTTTTATTTCTATCTTTATAATTTCAATAATTATGTACATGATATCTTTCTTTGGAGCAGGAACCCTATTTAATATGTTCCTAGAAAATAAAAATATGATTTCATCATCCATAAGACCAATGAGAATTTACGCTCTAATGTTTTTATTATCAGGCCACAATTTATTTATTGCAACACTTTCATCAGCAATTGGAAAGCCTAAATATTCTATTATAATAAATATTATGAGGGGCTCTGTTGCATTATTTTTATCCATCTATTTATGTGTACATTTATTTGGGTCTAAATATCTTTTCTTTGGAGCAGTAATCTCAGAATTTGTAGTATTTTTAATATCAATTTATTCTCTGAAGAAAATGACAAAAATTCCAGAATAAGATTTTTCTTATACAAAATTTTCATAAAAAATATAAAAATAAATTCAATTTAAAAAGGAAGGTCAAAAAGCCTTTCTTCTTTATTAATAAACCATATATTTTTCAAATTCATCAGGAATATTTTCTGACAAATAACCAAGACCACATATATCTGGTCCAACATGAGCCGCTATTGTATGTCCTATCTCAAGGCACAAAAAATTTTTATATCCAATCTTTTTCAATTTAGAAATAAGTGGATCTAAAATTTCTTTTTCATCTGCGTACACAGGAAAGACTCTATCATCTCCATTGGAATTTGATTTTTCTGAAATTATATTAACCATTTTTTTATATGTTCTGTTTTTTCCACGTACTATTTCTGATACATATAATTTTCCTTCACTGTCAACTTCTATTATGGGAACAATATTTAAGACACTAGATATCTTTGCCTTCGTTTTTGAAACTCTGCCGCCTTCATACAAATATTTTAAATCAAAAACTGTGAAAATATGCTTTGTTTTATTTACCAAGAAATTTAATAATTTTAATAAATCTTCAAAACTTGCATTATTTTTAGCAGCAAGTCCTGCATAATATGTAATTTGTCCAAATCCAACTGAAGCTGCAAGAGAATCTACCACTTCCATTTTTACATCTCTATATTTTTCTTGTAACTCCTTTTTTGCTATGTATGCATTTTGAAATGTTCCACTCATCCCAGATGATAGTGTTATGCAAATAAAATCTGTGCCTTCTTTTGCCAATTCTTCAAACTTTTTATAATATTCATAATATGTAATTTGGCTCGTCTTAAAATATTTGCCCTCTCTCATTTTTCTATAAATCTCTTTATTAGTTATATTTTCTGGCAAATCTTTATGATCTTCGTCTGTATTTTTTATTTTTAAGACTTCTATTTGTAATTCTTCCAAAGTTTTTTTATCTAAATCACATGAAGAATCAGATATTATCTTAACAGTCATTTGTCCTACCTCGTTAATTTTTATTTTTGATTCTTTATAAATTTTATCATTTTATTATTAATATTATATCACAGACTATTTTTTATATATTATTTTGCTTATTATAAAATAATAGTTCTTAATATTTTTATTTGTTATAATACTTTTATGGATACTAAATATATGAAAGAAGCAATTGCCTTTGCAAAAAAATCTCTATCCTCAGAAGATGTTCCTATTGGATGTGTGATAGTAAAAAATAATAAAATAATTGGATATGGATACAATAAAAAAGAAGATTTTAAATCACCTATTGCACATGCAGAAATCCTTGCGATAAATATGGCATCAAAAAATTTAAATTCATATCACCTAGAGGATTGTGATATTTATGTAACTTTGGAGCCATGCCTTATGTGTGTAGGGGCAATTTTAAATTCCAGAATTAAAAATTTATATTTTGGTGCAAAAAACAAAAGATTTGGAGCAGTTATTTCTCATCAAAAAATAGAAAACCTCATAACTAATCACAGAATAAGCTATGAGGGTGGCATTTGCGAGAAGGAATGTTCCAAACTAATTAGCAATTTTTTTATAGATCTAAGAAAGAGGTCTAAATAAAAATCCACAATTATCACGCAAAAATTCTAATATAAATTTATCGTAATTATTTTTTGTAATTATAGCAATAATTATTCCAAGCGCCGCTCCAATAATTACATCGCTTGGGTAATGTACAAAGTGATATATTCTTGAAAATGCAATAAGAGATGCTATAACTAAAAATACAATTCCCATTCCTTTGAAATAAAAATAAATAGTTGTTGCTGCTGCAAAAGAAGATGATGCGTGACCTGACGGAAAAGAAAAATCTGTTGGATTCTTTATCAAAAGTTCAACCTTTGAAATCCATGAAGGTCTTTTTCTTTTTAAAAGATTTTTTAAAAAGAGATTGCATATTATTCCATTAAAAATTAACGCCAATATTATATTTACACTCTCTACTCTAAACCCTAAGTAAAATAATATATAGGTGATAAAAATCCATATTGCACCACCAGTTCCAAGGTGTGTAATGGCGATCATATATCTATTTAATGTATCATTTCTCATTTGCAATAAAAAATTTAAAAATTTCTCTTCCATTTATTTTTACCTCTTTACGAAAAATGGTCCCACTAAGGACCAAATTTTATCTTCTATTTTGATTGTCAACCCAATCTTTTGCTTCTTCAACAGATTCTTCTGTGGGAATTTCTACTCCTGTTTCTGGGTCTTTTCCTTCAGTTTTTGCATAAACATCAGATTGAGCTCTGTCGTCGTTATCAATTTCTTTTTGTTGTTCAAGATTTGCCTTCATTTCTTTCTTTTTTGAATCAGAAAGAGTTTTTGAATTTTCTATTAATTCTTTTTCTTTTTTTAAATCTGCCATATTATCCCTCCATTTATTATATAATATTACAAAGAGATCTTAAATACAATTCATTTTAGTAAAGTAATATAATAATTTTAGTAAATTGTTTATGTGAAAATTTTTTGGGTAGAAAATCTATCTTAGATAGTATTATCTTTATATAAAATTACAATATTTTTAGTTAGGGTGTGAAATATGTTAAAAGTTATTTCTGATAATCTAGGCGAGTATAAAAAACAAGCATTGCTCTCGCCCTTTTTTGTTTTATTAGAAGTTTTGATGAATGCAATGATTCCATTTTTTATGACAAAAATTATTGATGAGGGAATCTTAAATAATTCCAGAGAAAATATTATTAGATATGGCATAATCTTACTGATAATTGCTGCCATATCTCTTGGCACAGGCGTCATGAGCGGTTATCTTGCTACTAAGGCCTCTAGTGGCCTTTCCAAAAATATGCGATCAGCTATGTTTTACAATATAACAAACTTTTCCTTTGAAAATATGGACAAATTCAAAAGAGGAAGTCTAATAACTAGAATGACAACTGATGTGCAAATGGTTCAAATGGCTTTTCAAATGACAATTAGAATGGCAATTAGATCTCCTCTTACAATTATATTTTGCTTTATTATGAGTTTTAAACTTTCAAAAGATCTTGCTCCAACTTTTGTAATTATAATTCCTCTTATTTCAATTGGAATGGGAATCATAATTAAGAAAGCCTATCCAATTTTTGAAAAAGTTTTTAAAATTACAGACAAGTTAAATACCGATGTTTCAGAAAATTTATCTGCAATTAGAGTAGTAAAATCCTTTGTCAAAGAAGATAAAGAAATAAAAAAGTTCAATAATATTTCTGATGAACTTCAAGATAATTATGTAAGGGCATCAAAACTTTTAGCTCTTGCAAATCCTCTTATGAATTTCTCAACTTATCTTATGACAATTTTAATTGCCTGGCTTGGTTCTCACTTAATTGTTTCAGGCAATATGAGCACAGGTGCTTTAACTGGTTTAATTACCTATGCGATACAAATTCAAATTTCTCTAATGATGCTTTCTATTATACTTGTTCAAATAACTATTGCTAGAAATTCTATTAAACGTATAGATGAAGTAATTTCTACTACACCAGAAATTGTAAGCCCAAAAAATCCTATAAAAGAAATAAAAAATGGTGAAATTATTTTTGATGATGTTTACTTTTCTTATTCAAAAGATATAGATAAGTCGGTTTTAAAAAATATAAACTTAAAAATAAAATCTTCTGATTATGTGGGAATAATAGGGCCAACTGGTTCGGGGAAAACTACTCTTATAAACTTAGTAGCAAGACTTTTTGATACAACAAGTGGTGATGTCCTTGTAGCAGGAGAAAATGTAAAAGATTATGATTTAAAATCTCTGCGTGATGAAGTATCTGTTGTCTTACAAAAAAATCAGCTCTTTACAGGAACTCTTCGTGAAAATTTAAAATGGGCAAGGGACGACTTAAGTGATGAAGATTTAAAAGAGGCACTTTATATTGCAAGTTGTGACGATTTTATCGATCCAGAAAAAGACTTGGATATGAAGGTTCAAAGAGGTGGAACAAACTTTTCTGGCGGGCAAAAACAAAGAATTTCCATTGCAAGATCCATTCTAAAAAATCCAAAAATTTTAATAATGGACGATTCAACTTCTGCTCTTGATAATAAAACAGAAGAAAAAATCATAAAATCTTTAAACAAACTTAGACCTGATATGACAAAAATTTTAATTTCTCAAAAAATAAAGTCACTTAAAAATACAGATTATATAATTGTAATGGACAAAGGAGAAATAGAATCTATTGGAACTCATAAAGAACTTATTTCCAAAAGTCCAATTTATAGAGAAATAAATGAAACTCAAGAAAGCGATGGTGATTTTGATGCGAAAGAATAAAGAAAAAATTTCATCTTCTGAAAATAAAGTTGCTGCAAAAAAATTATTTTCCTTTATTTTTAAAAGGCACAAATACAAACTCATTGCAGTTTCAATTATGGTAATAATTTCATCACTTGCAACAATTTCTATCTCACTTTTTATGAGATTTTTAATTGATGATTATGTAATGCCACTTCTTAAAATGGACGTGCCAGATTATTCCAACCTCTTGGCTATGCTTATTAAGATGGCAATCTTTTTAGCTGTTGGAGTTTTTTCTTCATTTATGTACTCAAGACTAATGGTATATATTTCAGAAGAAACTATGGGAAACATGAGAAAATTAATGTTTGAGAAAATGGAAGCTCTTCCAGTGTCTTACTTTGACAGTAAAAGTCATGGCGACATTATGAGCTACTACACAAATGATGTAAAGGCATTAGGCGACATGATTGCTCAATCTTTCCCTTCCTTTGTGTCTTCTCTTATGACAATTATAATGGTTTTAATTGCAATGTTTTCTCAATCATTTTTATTATCTCTTATAATAATTCTTACAGTGGGGCTTATGATATTTGTTATGAACGTCATTGGTGGCAAATCTTCACACTTCTTTTTAGAACAACAAAAATCTCTTGCTAAAACAAACGGCTATATAGAAGAAATGATTGATGGTCTTAAAGTCGTAAAAGTTTTTAATCACGAAGAAAATGCCAGAGAAGATTTTGAAGTTATCAACGAAGAACTAATGGAGAATACAATGATTGCAAATAGGCTTGGACTATTTTTATTCCCAATTATCTTTGGAATTGGAAATTTTCAATACATCTTATTTGCATTAATTGGTGGATTAATGGCAGTTTCTGGAAAATATGGAATAACTGTTGGAATAGTTGCATCCTTTTTGCAACTTTCAAGAACTCTAACGGGTCCCATGGGACAAATTGGTGGAAATATAAATTCAGTAGTCCTTGCCATTGCAGGCTCCAGAAGAATTTTTGAATTCCTTGAAGAAGAACCTGAAGACTATTCAGGAAGTGTTGAAAAAGTTGTTAAAAATATCAATGGAGAAGAAAAATATTTTTGGCACGATATTGAAAGTGACGAATACAGAGAACTTTTGGGCGACATAAGATTTAATGACGTAACTTTTTCTTATGATGGAGAAAATAAAGTTCTCAAAAACTTAAACCTCTATGCAAAACCTGGCCAAAAAGTTGCCTTCGTAGGTGCAACTGGTGCAGGTAAAACTACAATTACAAATTTAATAAATAGATTTTATGAAATCGACAGCGGAGTTATTACTTTTGATGGAATTGACATTAGAAAAATTAAAAAAGATGATTTGCGATCTTCTCTTGGAATGGTACTTCAAGACACACATCTTTTTACTGGCACAATTGCAGAAAATATAAATTATTCTGTTAATGATATTGATATGGAAAAAACAATTGAGGCTGCAAAAAGAACTAATGCCCACGATTTTATAAAGAATTTAAAAGATGGATATTATACAGTAATTACTGGAGCAGGTGGCGAACTTTCAGAAGGTCAAATGCAACTTTTATCTATTGCAAGAGCTGAAATCTACAATCCTCCTGTAATGATACTTGACGAAGCCACATCATCTATTGACTCTCGTACAGAAAAAATTGTACAAGAAGGCATGGATGAAATCATGAAGGGCAGAACTACCTTTGTAATTGCACACAGACTTTCAACAATTATGAACTCTGATGTAATAATAGTTCTTGAAAATGGAGAAATTATAGAAAGAGGCGACCATGAAGATTTATTAGAACAAAAGGGAATCTATTACAACCTTTACACAGGTGGATTTGAAGAATAATTATAAAAATTAAGGTGCTGAATTTTTTCCAACACCTTTTTTATAGTTATCATTTTTATACCTGTATCACAATTTAAAAAATTTATGATTTAGATTACTTCTCAAATAAAAAACTTGGTTATACACCTATTAGCACTTAAAAAAGATTGCGATGCAAAAGTACCGCAATCTTTTTTTTATAATAAATTTTATTTTTGAACAATAGACTTTATTTCTGAAATTAAATCATCATCAGATAAAAGACAAGCCCCTTCATATTTTCCAAGTCTTCCAGTAAAAGTATAGTGGAATTTTTTTGTATTCCTATCTCTTTCTGAATCATACATATAAATTGTATCTTCTTTGTCTTTAGTTTGAAATTTTATTAATAAAGATTTGTAGTCTGGAATTGAAGCATAAGAGTATCCTTCATCTGCGACTTTACAATTACCTAAGAGATTTATTATTTCCCCTAACTTTTCTTCTTCGCCTTCACTATTAAAAATCTCTCTTGTAGTCATTTTTTCTTCATCAGAAATCACTTCTACAGATAAAGACTGAAAATTATAAACTTCTCCAGAGGAAAATTTTATCTCATGAGAATCATCTTTTTTGCAAGATGATAACAAAAACATCATCATCAATAAAAATATTATTTTTTTCATAATCTTCCTACTTTGACAATTTGTTAATTATACTGTTTATCTCTTCAATTTTTTCATCAATTTCATCTTCACTTTTTCCGTAAGATTCCTTGACACAGCCCTTTAAATGTGCCGTCAATACATCTTTATTTATATTTTTTAAAATTGAAATTGATGCCATAAGCTGATTTGATATATCCAAACAATACCTGTCATCTTCAACCATTTTAATAAGACCATCAATTTGTCCCCTGACAGTTTTTAATTTTCTAAGTTGGACTTCCCTATCTGCTCTCATTTTTCAATTTTTGCAGAGTAACCAGCATCTTTCACTACTTTTACAAGAATTTCATCAGAAACTTCTTTATCAAGTTTTACTTCTGCTCTCTTTTCTTCAAGAATTACATCTGCTTCTTTTACACCATTAACATTTTCTAGTGCTTTTTTTACTGTAGCCACACAGTGATTGCAGCTCATTCCTTCAACATTTAAAATTTTTTCCATACTATCTTCTCCTTTATTTTTAATAACTTCATAACCTGCTTCTTCCACTGCATTTTTTATTTCTTCTTCTGTGATGCCTTCATCTATAAATTTTACAGAAGAATTTTCATGATTTGCTTCTACATTTTTTGCCTTTCCAGTTTTTTCTAGTGCATCAGAAACTTTCTTTTCGCAGTGCTCACACGTCATGCCACTTACTTTTATTGTAGTCATATTTTTTTCTTTTTCAAATTTTTCTTTACTATCTTTTTTAATATCAGAATTTTCTTTCATGGGATTTACTACTGTCCTTGGTTTAAACCTTCTAAGCCTTAGTGCATTATTCACAACAAAAATTGAACTCATGCTCATTGCAAAGGCTGCAAACATTGGCGACAATTTTATACCAAAGTGTGGAAACAAAATTCCAGCAGCTATAGGTATTCCAATTACATTGTAGAAAAATGCCCAAAATAAATTTTCCTTAATATTTTTTATTGTCGCCCTTGAAATTTCAATTGCGGAAACTACATCAATTAGATCTGATCTCATTAGAACTACATCTGATGATTCAATTGCGACATCTGTGCCATGACCTATTGCCATTCCTATATCTGCCTTTGCAAGTGATGGTGCGTCATTTATTCCGTCACCTATCATAAGAACTTTTTTCCCAGATTTCTGAACTTCATCAATTTTTTTATTTTTTTCCTGTGGCAAAAGTCCTGCAAAAGTTTCATCTACTCCAATTTCATTTGCAATTGCCTTTGCAGTTTTTTCATTGTCGCCAGTTAACATTACAATTTTTTTGTTCATTTCTTTTAAAAGAGAGATGGCCTTTTTAGAACTTTCCTTTGGAAGATCCTTTACAGAGATTATCCCAATAACTTCATCTTCTCTTGCAAAGTACATTGAAGTCTTACCCTCTTTTGCAAGATTTTCTGCACTTTTTTCAAAATTTTTCAAATTTATTTTTTCTTCAAGCATAAATTCTATATTTCCTGTGAAATATTTTACACCATCTATATCTGCACTAATACCTCTACCACTTACAGAGTTAAAATTATCTGCATCAGAAATCTTTATACTTTTTTCCTCAGCATAATTTAAAATTGCAGAAGCAAGTGGATGCTGTGAATTTCTCTCTAACGAAGCGGCAATTTTTAGAAACTCATTTTCATCTAAATCTGTAATTATATCTGTAATTTTTGGATTCCCCTCTGTAATTGTGCCAGTCTTATCCATTACAATTACGTCAACTTTGTGAAGATTTTCCAAAACCTCTGCATTTTTAAATAAAAGTCCAAAGTCTGCACTTTTACCTGTTGCAACCATTATAGAAACTGGCGTAGCAAGTCCAAGAGCACATGGACAAGATATCACGAGAACAGAAATTGCAAAATTAAGCGCATTTTCAAAACCATAACCAAGACTCATCCAAATAATAAAAGTTACAGTTGCAATAATCAACACTGTTGGCACAAAAATTCCTGCAATTTTATCTGCAAGCTTTGCAATAGGTGCTTTTGATTGATTTGCCTCGTCTACTAATTTTATTATCTGTGAAATTGTAGTGTCCTCTCCAACTTTTTCTGCCACAAATTTAAAGGAACCTGTGTTATTAATAGAAGCAGAGATAACTTTATCGCCAACAGCTTTTGGCACTGGTATTGATTCACCAGTAACTGCCGATTCATCAAGAGTTGATGATCCTTCTATTATTTTTCCATCAACTGCAACAGATTCTCCAGGTTTTACAATTAAAACATCGCCGACTTTTACATCTTCAATATTTTTTACAATTTCTTCTCCATCTTCTACAACTGTCGCCATTTTGGGAGCAAGGTCCATAAGTTTTGAAAGAGATGATCTAGTCTTATTCTTTGATTTTTCTTCCAAATACTTTCCAACAGTTATTAAAGTTAATATCATTGCAGAAGATTCAAAATATAAATTTTTTCTGTAAAGGTCAACAATTTCCATATTATTGTATCCAAAACCATAGGACATCATGTAAATTGCAAAAACTCCATAAATAAGTGCAGCCGATGAACCAACGGCAACAAGACTATCCATGTTTGGAGCTTTGTTTTTTAGTCCTTTAAAACCAGAAATGTAAAAATCTCTATTTATATACACAACAGGTAATGCCAAAAGAAATTGCGTAAAAGCAAAAATAATTGACCCTTCTCTTCCATTAAAAACTTTTGGAGTTGGAAGGTGAGCCATATGCCCCATTGATACATACATTAGTATCACCATAAAAATAATTGAAGATACAAGTCTATTTTTTAAATTTTTTTCTCTGTTATCTTCTACTTTATCTTCCTGTGAAACTTTTTTGCCAGACACACTTGCACCATAGCCAATTTTTTCCACTGCACTAATTATTTTTTCTTCATTTACTTTATCTTCATAAAAATTTACTTTCATAGAGTTTGTCATAAGATTTACATTTGCAGACTGAACTCCATCAAGTTTTTCAACAGCTTTTGTGACATTAGCCACGCAAGATGCACAAGTCATTCCACTTACATCAAATTTTTTCTCCATATTACCTCCTCCCACCCCCTATTGGGTGTCATCTATTATTAGATTAACACAAATAAAAAAAATTTACAAATCTTCACATAAAAATCTTTTTTATTTCCTAAATTGCATAATATTTTATAAGATAAAGCGTACAATAAAATATGGTCTAGTAAAAAACTAAACCATATAAAAACTTCTTATTAAATTTTTTAACTTCACAAAAACTTACATCTTAAATAAAATTTCATTTTCTATATAAATATGTCTTCTTATGTCCTTGTCAAGCTCTTCCATAAGACTATTAAGTTCTTTAACTTCTGGTTCTTCCGCATTCATTTTATAATCACGAGTTAAATATTTTACTCTGTCAAAAAGTCCAATTGTCTTTTCATGTTCTGCAATCAAATTTTCGAAATCAACATCTTTTCCAGCCAAAGCATCTTTAAACTCAAATTCCTCTTCGCTTGAAAAGTGTGAAATAAGTTCTGCTTTAATGAGGAGTATAACTTCATATATTACAAATAGTTGTTCTCCTCTTTCTCTATAATATTTTTTTATTGCACCCCTAAAAATTTCATCAATTTTTTCTGTCATTTCAAGTTCGTAAGGATGAATTTCATTTACAATATAATTTATAAGTTCCTCCTTATTCATTTTATAAACTCTGTCCATATCCTTAAATTCAACTTGATCCTGAACTTTTTTTAGAAAATCTTCATAATTTGTATCAAGAGATTTTAAAGCATCTTCCAAACTTTCCATTGCAACAAAATCATACTCTGCACCAAGTTTTTGAATTTCCTTTAAAACCTTTGGATTCTCCATAACTGCAGCTTCAACTGTCATATTTTTATCTAACATTTTTTCCTCCTATTTATCTAAAGAATTTAAAAATCCTATTACATCACTCTCTTCTGTTCTGTAATTTGTAACTAGTCTAATAATTGACTCTCTTTTATTATCTATTTCAAAAATATTTTCTCTTTGTAACTTTTTAATTTCGTCTGGATTTGACTTTATAAAAATTTGATTTGACTCTCCAAAAAGTGGCTCTCTTCCCATTTTGCTAAGACCATGGAACAGAAGTCTTGACATTTTATAAGCTTTATTTGCATTTTCATAGTAAAGACCACTTTGAAATAATACTTTAAATGACAAACCTATCAAGAAAGATTTTGCCATCATTGCCCCTCTTTGTTTCAAATAATATCTAAAATCCTTTCTTAAATTTTCATCTAATATTACAAGAGCTTCGCCAAAAATTGCGCCATTTTTTGTGCCACCAATAGAAAAAATATGTGAGTATTTTGCATAATCAGAAAGTCTTGAATTATTTGCAGCCATTGCATGGGCAATTCTCGCACCATCAATATATAAATAAAGATTATTTTCCTCGCAGACTTTATAAATCTCTCTTATCTCATCTACCGAATAAACTGTCCCAAGCTCTGTGGTTTGTGAAATATAGACAACTTTTATTTTTACATCAATTTCTCCAGCTTGATTTTCTAGTAATTCTTTTATATCTTCTGCTTTTAATTTTCCATTAGAATTTTCTATTGTGACGACTTTATGACCTGTCGCCTCAATTGACCCCGTTTCATGATGAGTTATATGGCCAGTACTTGCAGATAAAACTGCTTCAAAAGGCCTTAATGCAAAAGTAGTTGCCAAAATATTTGTAGCAGTTCCTCCAGATACAAATTCTATATCTGCATCACAATCTATTTCCTTTAAGATTAATTTTCTAGCAGAATTAGAAATTTCATCTAAACCATAACCAGAAATTTTTTCATCAAATATCTTATTAATTTCCTCATAAATTTCTCTTGAACCAAAATCGTTATAATCATTTAAAAAATTATTCATAACTCACCCCGTATTATTATTACCCAATATTATATATTAAATGTGAATTTTTAAAAAATAGGCTACAATATTAAATTATGATATCTTTTATATAATATTTGAAATAAAATATAAAAAAGTGATGAACAGAATAGATCTTCCTATTCTGCAACATCACCTTTTATAGCTTTGATTTTTTCAGTTTTCGATATTTTCGTCACTTCTTATTAATTCTGATTTAATTAAGAGTCTTTTATCATTTTTTGGATAAGGGTGACACGCCATTAAAAATAGCTTTGTCTTTCCTTCCTCTCGTGTGAATTTACTCCAATCTGTGGGTTCAATCACTTCTTTATCAACTACTTTGTAGTAAAGTTCTTCTTCTCTTGTAGTGATTTTTAGTTCATCGCCAATTTCCAGCTTATCAATATTTAGAAAGGATTGCGTTTCATTTCTTCCCCCTCTATGTCCTGCAAGAACTGTTATAGTGTTGTCTTTTGATGTTGGTATATCAGTACCTTCTACAATGCCTGAACCAGTCAATAAAGATTGTTTACTGGTATTTTCACTAATAGGAGTTATAACCCCAATCTTATCAATTCTGAGAACACCTATTGCTGTATCTTTTATAGTATCCTTTACTTCATCTGGTTGTTCTTCTTTTTCATAATTTTCTAAAGAAGGTAATTCCTCTTTCATTTGGCTTTCAAGGTTTATTGATGCTTCTTTTTTAAATTCTATTCTTTTTTTGTTAAGAACCAGAAATGCAATGGCAAAGACTATTAATATTAATCCAATACCAATAAGAGATTTACTAAGATAATCCTTTCTTTCTTTATTTGACATTTTTCTTTCTTCTTGAGTTTAGTTTCTTTTTTCTTTGAATTCCAGCAAATGTAGAAAGATTTCCTAGTCCCAGTAGAATCCAAGCGTAAGTTGATAAATTCAATCCATCTCCTGTCTTAGGCAATTCTTTACCTTGTGAAGGAGTCTTGGAAGTGTTTGGTTTGTCTGGTGTTTCAACCTCATTTGGTTCTTCTGGAGTGTTTGGATTTTCAGGCTCTTCTGGATTATCCAGTTTATTTGGAGTATCTGGTTTTTCTGGTTTCTTTGGATCTTCTGATCTATCTGGTCTAGTTGGCTTTTCTTCTTTGTTTACAATCGTAAATCCATCTTCTGCACTGCCAAGATAATTGACATCAAACCATTTTCCATCTAATTTTATTGTGTTTCCAGCTTCGCCAACTTCTTTTATCGTATAATGATAATCATGTGTTGAATTTGAACTTTTCTTAGCGTCTAAATCTTTAAATTCACCACTCCAATTATTGTCTTTATTTAAGTCAAGGAGCTTTCCTGTCGCTTCTCCATCCCTATAAAGTTCTACTTCTATTTTGTCTACTGGCTTATTTCCATATAGAATCCAGTCTTTTTTAACTTTAATATCTATGGTATTAGGTTCTGATGGTCTTGGTCTTGGCGGTGATTTTGGTTCTTCTTGATTTCTTATAGTATAACCATCTTCCATAGATCCACTATAATTCACTTTGTACCAATTTCCATTAATCTTAATTGAACCAGTATCTTCACCAACTTCTTTTACTGTGTATTGTAATAGTTCTTTGAATCTAAGCTTTCCACAACGTCTAAGTCTTTGAATTCTGCTGTCCACTTGTTGTCTTTTGTTAGTTCTTTCTTTTCTCCTGTAGCTTTTCCATCTCTATAAAGTTCTACTTCTATTTTGTCTACTGGAGCTTCTATAACTTTTCCATTCTTATTTTGCCAAACTTTTTCAACTTTGATGTCTTCTTTTGATGGAGTTATTGGTGTCCATGGGTCTGATTTCTCTTCTAACTTATTTTTTATTGTTAGACCTTTTTCTTCATTTCCATCGTAACTTACTTGGTATTTTTTATCACCAATTGTAATTTTACCATCTTTTTCGCCAACTTCTTTTACTGTGTATTCGTAGGCTTTTTTTGAGTCCAATTTTTCTACTACGTCTAAGTCTTTGAATTCTGCTGTCCACTTGTTGTCTTTTGTTAGTTCTTTCTTTTCTCCTGTAGCTTTTCCATCTCTATAAAGTTCTACTTCTATTTTGTCTACTGGGGCGGTTACTTCTTTTCCGTCTTTATTTTGCCAAACTTTTTCAACCTTGATGTCTTCTTTTGATGGAGTTATTGGTGTCCATGGACTTGATGTTTCTTCTAACTTGTTTGTTATTTTAAAGCCATCTTCTTCTGTTCCACCATAAGTTACCTGGTATTTATTGTCGCCAATGGTAATGCTACCATCTTTTTCGTCAGTTTCTTTTACTGTATAGACAATCTTTTCGTCATTCTTGTATTCGTCTAGATTTGTAAAAGTACCTTTCCAATTATTATCTTTTGTTAAAGCTAATTCTTTGCCTGTATCAGCTCCATTTGCTAATAACTTAACTGTTGCTTTATCTGGTCTTTTACCATCTTTGTTATTGTTATCTTCCCAAATTTTTTCTACATTAATATCTGTTCTTCTTAATAATCTATTCGTAACAGAATTAGATTTTCCGAAATTTCCATCATCTGCATATCTTACAAAAAAGCTGTTGGTTGCGACTTTATCATTAAGAACATTGCTGCCAGGATATTCTGGAGCTTTCATTTGAAGTCTGATATCTAAGGTTTCATATTGTGTTAATACTGGGTCATAATTACCGATTATCTTTACAGCGGTAACATCTTCGTATGATGTCGGATTTTTAACCCAATTTTGGCTTTTTACAGCTTTTACTGGGTCTTCTGAAGGATTCTCATCTGTTGTATAAAAAATATTAAAATCCTTTGTTATATCTTTACCAGCTTTATAGATTTTTATTTCATCGACAAGTTTATTTCTGTATTTATTATTTCCATCTGTAAAACTTGGTAGTACATCATATATTTCCAGTTTATTTAAATACTCATCTTTATAGTTATTTACTCTCAGCTGATATTCAAACCTACCTAATTTATCATTGGCTTTATCAGCATAATTAGTAACTGTATCTAATGAAAATGCCCTGTCATACACAAGGTCCCCATTTTCTTCTGCTGGCTCTACACTTCTTATTCTTTTAATACTTTTTACACTCTGTGCCAAAGTTGAGGTTACCTTTGACTTCGCCATTAGGATAGAGTCATGTGTCTTCCCATTTCTATTGATATCCAGCTTATCAACAACTACTGTAGATGACATAGGGTCCCCAACCTTAGGGTTTAACACAGATTGGTCATCATTGAAGTAAGAATAGACTATGTTGTCATTATTAATCTTGTCTGTAATTGCCCTTTCTGGGACAATATTCTCATTAATTCTTCCTCCAAAACTAAATTCTAATTTCTTACCATGAACATTCCTAAATTCACCCACTAAAAAGTTGTCATATTTTAAAATAAAAGCGTCTCTACCAGTATTATTGTAATTCTTTACCAGCTCATATTTATAATTAAATCCACTTCCGACATCAGCCCTCAATCCTAATTCTTTTGGATTTACAGTTATACCTTCAGGTAAAAGATCTACAAATGTTAAGTTTGAGAGTTCTCTTTGGTCAGACAATCCTTTAAAATCATATTCTATTCTAAATCTAATCTGATCTCCAACCTTAGGTGTAGGATTACGTAAGTAATCGGTGCTTTTATAGAGCTTAACAGACTCTTCTATTGGTATGAGGTATTTATCTGCTGATGCTGTAAAATTATATTCATCCTCTCCGGATTTTAAATTTACTTCTGCTGTATTATTAAGGGCTCTATCTGGTTCAAATTTAACCTTAAAAGGATCCTTGTACTTCATTTTTACATCTAATCTAAGCTGAGCACCTACTGGCAACTCATAATTTTTAAAATGTATCTCTACTCTATCATACTCTGGATTTACAGCTGGAGCATTTTCTCTTTCTATCTTTCCATCAAGAACTTGCCTTCTTATATTTTTTGCTTCTTCCTGAGCAAGTTTATTTATCGGATACTCTTCATATCCAAATAACTTTTCAGTTATAATATCATAAGTCCCGTCTGACTTAATCCCCCTTATCTCATACTGACTTGAATCCACATATTTTTTCCCAGGTGAAAATTCTAATGGCCCAAACATACCTGACACATAAAATCTGGAATCAAAGTTCTTAGCATCTTCAATGATGACGATGTCTTTCATAGGCTCAGATGTTTTGTTTTTTAAATAAATACTATAGTTTACTTCTGCTGTAGCCATTCCTGTTGGGTCATAATAAGTCTTGGCTGGCGTTTCCGGATAGTTCACGCCGTCATCAAATCCATTATTCTTCCAAAATACGCCGCTTCCATCTAATGGATCGGATGTCAATTGAAAGCTTAAATTAGCTGAAGCCTTGTAGACTTCCCCTTCACTTGGGTTATATGGCCTTGCTTCTATATCAACACTATTGTCATAATAGACCCTATCATCTCTTGGAGTGTCCTTTGAATTGGTTTTTGCGCCTGGAAAGCGTAATTTTAGCTGAACACCTTCTTCATATAAATCACCTTCAGCACCACCGCATAAAAAGTCTCCGTCCTTATTACTATGTCTTTTTCTTTCATTAAGATTATAAGTTACAGTCTTTCCATCTTTAGAAAGCACCCATCCTGGGTTTTCTTCCTCTCTAAATTCAGCTGTCCTTTCATTTCCATCCTTATCCGTATAAGTTGGAAGGGTATCTGTGATTACATAAGATTTAAGAGCTCTTGCTTTGCTTCCATTGTAACCACGATCTTTAACTTCTAACTTGAATTGGAAGCTTACAGGTCTTGTGTCATTTTCTGATATTCTTCGAGGATTGTTTTTATCTTCACTACCGCCATAATTCATTTGGTCTTTTTCACTAGATAGGTTAACTAATTTTCTTCCTCTAAAGTCATCATATTTAATAGAATATTCTTTGTCTTTTACTTCTTTTATAAGACATCCACTTGCGTCATAAAGCTTAACTTCTGGTTGGAATTTATAATCTGGTGGTGTAATGTTATCTTTAAAACTGAAAGTATAAGGTATCTTTAAAGTGGTAGTCGAATCTATGGCTTTTAAATAAACTCTATAGATAGTCTTGCCGTCTTCTACTCTCTTTTCCACCCTATCAATCATAGGATAATTTTGGATAGTAGCTGTAGAATCTATATACTTTCCTTGGTTATTTGGATCTTCCCATCTTGTCACATCAATAGGATCCCAGTTCCCATCGTTTCTTATTGGAAACTCTTCAGAAGGGAATATAATATCATAATATAATCCTTCAACTTGACCTTCAATTCCCTTACCATCAATTACTACATTACTTTGAATTAAATCTGTTCCATAATATTCTGTTTGTTCGTGTGATTCTATATCTAAGCTAAGATTAAGATTAGAACAGCTTCCATTTACCTCATTATCTTCATTATTATTATCATTTTCATTATTTTCAGCATTCATCATTTTTTCTGTCGATGCTTCGTCTTCTTTAATTTCTAATTCTCTTTCTTCAGGAGGATTGTTTGTATTTAGTAGGCTGCCTTCGATAGCAATACTACCTGCTACATCTGTTTTATCCTCTACAAGGCTTGTAAATACTACCTTTAGAGTACCTCCCCCAACTTCAGAATTAGAGTTATTTACTTGTGCCTTTGCAACTTGAACTCCATCAATGGTATTGACTGTAAAATCATTTTCTAATGTTTTAAAGTTTTTTGGAAGGTTTACATTAAAGTAATCTCCTGCTTTAATGTTTTCTTTGTATTCACTAGAATCCCAATCAAACTCTAATTTACAATTTTTTTCTTCTGCAATGTCGTCATTAAGATCAATGGTATTTCCATCTTGATCTTTAACTTCCATTCTACTTATCTTTGTTTTTGTTAGCTCATTTGCAGCTTGTGCAAATATTTCTCCAATTGGAACAAATGTGCTTAATAGCATTAAACAAGCTAAAAAAAATGCCATTAATTTTTTATTTCTTAACATAATGTCTTTTCCTCCTTTTTGCTATTTATTTTTCCTCAAAAACAATTCTATATAATAAAATTATTTTAAGGAATATTAAAGAAGACATTTATATTATGAGTATATCATATTTTCAATTATTTTTTAATCAAAAGACACTATTTTATCAGATTTTTCTAACTTTTATAATAAAATTTTTTTTAATTACTAAAATGTCTATATTTTTGGTCAAATTTATATATTAAATGTAAATTTTTAAAAAATAGGGTACAATATTAAGGAGGTGTTTAAATGAATAGTCATGGTGCAAATATTTTTGAAATTGCAAAAAATAATGGTATAGAAATAAAAGATATTAAAGATTTTTCTTCCAACATAAATCCCTTGGGACCAAGTGTAAAAGCTCTAAATTCTCTTAAAAATAATTTAATTTTACTTTCAAGCTATCCCGATGTAGAATACATAGATCTTAAAAACTCTATTTCAAATTATGCAAGTTGTGATGAAAAAAATATTGTACTTGGACTAGGCTCCACAGAAATTTTAAAGGATGCTATAAAATTTTTTGATCCAAAAATTTCTATGATACTCTCACCTTGTTACTCTGAATATGAAAATGAACTAAAAAAAATAAATTCTAAAATAATAGAATACAATCTAGAAGAAAAAAATAATTTCGAAATAAATTTAGACGAAATTATAAATTTAATAAATAAAAATAAAGTTGAACTTTTTGTCTTTGCAAATCCAAATAATCCCACTGGAACAATTTTAAGTGCGTTAGATATTGAAAAAATTTTAACAGAAACTGATGCAAAAATTTTAGTAGACGAAACTTATGTGGAATTTACAGACATGGATATTTTTTCTTCTGCAAAGCTAACTAAACATTATAAAAATCTTGCGATAGTAAGAGGTACTTCAAAATTTTTTGCACTTCCTGGAATAAGACTTGGATATGGAATTTCTTCTGATAAAAACTTTTTAAATTATTTTAAAGAGATGGAAGTTCTTTGGCAAATAAATTCTGTTGCAGAAATTTGTGGCAAGGTAATGTTTTCTGACAAAGAATATATTGATAAAATTTTTAATTTTATAGATTCTAGAAGAAATTATATTTACAATGAAATTTCTCAAATAAAAAATTTAAAACCTTTTAAAAGTTTTGGGAATTTTATTTTAATAAAAATTTTGAATGGGATAAATTCTACAAATTTGCGTGAAAAACTTTTAGAATATGGAATTGTTATAAGAGATTGTAAAACTTTTAAAAATTTAGACAATTCTTATTTTAGAATTTGCATTTTAGATGATAATTCAAATGAAAAATTATTACAATTTTTAAAAGAAATTTATTAATGGTGATAAAATGAAAAAATTAAAAAAAATATTTTCTATTTTAGTCTTAGTGCCTTCACTTTTTGTGCCAAGTTTGACTTTTGCTACAGATAGAAATGCTCCTGTTATTACTGAAGTCAAGGTAGAGGATAATTTTAATAAAAATAGCGAAAATCAAAATACTCTAGATAAAAAAATAGAAGAAGCTCACGAAGTGAAATCTAAGGAAGAATCCACTGCACCTAAAGATCTAATGTTTAGTCCTTGGGCAAGTAGTGAATTAAATGATGTACAATTTATGGGTTTATTTCCAATTTCAAGCTTTTCAAATGGAAAGGATTTTACAAAAGCCGTTACTAGGGAAGATGCAAACGCAGCTTACAATCTTGCAAAAGAAAAAATTGAATCTCGCAACATAAAAACTGGTGGGAATTTTAATTTTAAAAATTTAAGTCGTCTTGAAACTTTAGAATCTATTTCAAAACTTTTAAATGATGATAAATTTTCAATAAAATCTTTAAAAGATTTGAAAATATTTTTGGGCGAAGATAGTAAAAATTACTTAAATGAAAAAATTCCTCTTGAAGAAATGCTTTCTCTATACAATAGAGCTGTTAAAAAAGTTTTGCAAGACAATGACAAGGTATCAAAGGGATTTTTCTACGAAATAAATAACAAAAACAACAAAGTTTATATGCTTGGATCCATTCATGTAGGCAGAAATTCCCTTTATCCTATTGACAATAATATTGTAAAGTCTTTAAAAAATTCTGATAAAATTTATATGGAGATAGATTTAACGGATCAAGAAAAAATAGCAGAAATGCAAGAAAAAATTTATTACAAAGATGGCAGAAATTTAAAGGATGATTTGGGCGAAGAACTTTACGAAAGGGTATTAGATATTTTTAAAAATTTTGGAATGACTGAAGACCAAGTGAAAAGTATAAAGCCTTGGGCAATTTACAATACTCTCTCAATTGATCCCAATAGAGAAACTGCGACATCAGATTATGGAGTTGAGTCATATTTCTTGGCACTTAGCCTTTTAAATAAAATTGAAATAGACGAACTTGAATCTGTTGAATTTCAATCAGATTTACTCTCAAATTTTGACAAAGAGTCCTATATTTCTATGATAAAAAATCTTACATATGAAATTGAAAAAAATGGATACAAGAATATAAATGCCCAGCTTGATAAAATGATTGATGTCTGGGAAAAAGGCGACAAAGATAAAATGAAAATACTTTTATCTACAAATGGGGATAAAGCTGCAGAAAAATTTAACGAAGCACTTTTATCTGACAGAGATAAAAATATGGCAAAAAAAATTGACACATTATTAAAAGAAGATGGTAAAAACACTTACTTTATATTAATAGGATCAGCTCATCTTGTTCCAGAAAATTCTGTAACAGGAATTTTAAAGAGCATGGGCTATAATGTTATAGAAAAATAAAAAAGACGAGGTACATATCAATATTAGATGTGTACTTCGTCTTTTTATTAAAATTTTTATTTTCCTATCATTTCATTTAAAATTACTTCGTCAGTTTCCATCATTCCATCTTTTGCAATGTGACCAATAGTTTTTATCATTTCATCAACATCTTTTTTTACAATTCCATCTCCTGCTTTAAAAGAATTTCCAGATTTTGCTTGTCTATAAGATAAAAATGCCATTTTTAAACTAGATGCAATTTTCATAGCACAAGATTCCTTTGCTCCATCGCAAATTATTCCAGAATTTGTGGCAAGTGAATTTATTAGGGTTTCCTTTATCATTTCCTTGTCTTCTCCATTTAAAAAGGCAATGCCACAAATAGAAGCGGAAGCTGCAGATACAACTCCACAGTAAGCAGAAAGTTCTCCAATTCCTTCTTTTATGTAAAGGCCAATTAAATTTGCAAAAATAAGACTTCTATAAAGAGTATCGCTGTCAATATTATTTTCCCTTGCGTACATAATTACAGGTACAGAAACAGTTATGCCTTGATTTCCACTGCCTGAATTTATTACAACAGGTTTTTCGCAACCAGACATTCTCGCATCAGAACCTGCTGCAGCATAGGCGACAAATTTTTCATAATTTTTGTCATTTGCATCAGTTAAAACTAATTTGCCAATATTTGCTCCCCAATTATTTTTAATTCCTTCTTCTGCAATTGCACAGTTGTATTCAATTTCTGTATCTAGTAAATCTTTTATACTTTCATAATCTCCATTTTTCGCAAAATCATAAATTTTATCAAAGGATAAATCTATTTTATTTTCTTCACACTCTTCTTCATATTTTTTTTCAAATAAAACTTCATCATTTAAACTTTCATAAATAATATTTGTATGAAAATCATTTATAATTACTTCAGATTTATTTTTATCTGATTCCATAATTATATCTATATAAAGACCTTTCTTTTCATGAAGCAAAATAATTTCAACTAGACCTTTTTCTATTAAATCATCAAGTATATCTAGCTTACTTTTATCTATGCCAGATAGAACTTCAAGTTTCTTTTTATAATCACCTAGAAAAGCTCCAGCTGCAAGTGAAATTTCTATTCCCTTTCTCCCATCAGTTCCTGGAACTTTAACACTATTTACATTTTTAATCATATTGCCCGATAACTTTGCTGTAATTTTTTTTGGATTTTCTCCCAAAATAAATCTGGCTCGACTTGCACCATAAGCCAAAGCTATGGGCTCAGTACAGCCAAAAGCTGGAATCATCTTTTCTCTTAAAAAATTATTGTAATCCATAAAAATTTCCTTCCTCTTTTATTTTTTTACAATTATATTATATCAAAATTTTTTAATTTTATTATCTTATATAGACTTAAATTACAATAATAAATTAATCACTTTTAAATAAAAAATTAAATTATGTTATATAATTTTCCATATATCTAGAAAAATTTTTTCTACACAGTACGT